>NZ_JAHQCS010000138.1 GCF_019042215.1 Evansella tamaricis
GATCACTTCAGGACTTTTCGGAAGCCAAAAAGCGGCTTCTGTCAAAGTCCTTCCAGTGACTTTCGCCCGTGACCAAGGCGCTTGCGCTTTTCTTAAAAGATAAGAAAGTAAAAGTGTTTGCACCTTCGGGCAAGTTGTCTAGCTCCAGCGCCTACTCGCTGCGGGGCACTTCGGAAGTGACAACCGAAGTCAGAGAGCGGACTTCTAGTTGTCATTCCTCCACTGCCCTACGCTCGTGACCATAGGCGCTTGCGCTTTTCTTATTATCAAGTCCGTTGTCTCTTTCTTGCTGCATCTGCAGATTCCAATTTACTGCTTCCTGGATAGTGAAGTGACTGATCTCTGTCAGTCTCCACACGACCTTCTTTTATAAGTTTTTTACTTTGACGGTCTTTTCCCAATGAATTACCCTCCTTTTCAGACATTTAAGTATATTTTCCCCATGTTTCTGCCCATTATGATATGGAAGATGTTTATAAAAGGAGGGACATGAAGATGGACGGATTCTGGTTTTATTGGTTTTGTTGGCTTATGGCTATTTTAGTTTATTTTTTTGATGATATAAAAAAAAGAAGAGATTTAAATCTTTCCCTTGTTTTAATATTGATTATCAGTTCCATCCTGACATTTTCTATTCCTTTTATCTCCATCGAGGTCAGGGCTTCCTTGGTGGTATTTATAGTACTGTCACTTAAACATTTTCTTGAATCTAAAAAGGTTCAATTATTTTATCATTCTATTATTTGTATGATGGTAAGTGGGGTCTTCCTCGGTGTCCATTACTTCATATATTTTGAGCCTGTCTGGTTATATGTGTCCCCGTTAATGATGATTAGCTGTGGGTCCTTAGTGGTTGTTCTCCTACTCGTAAAACAGTTTATGTACCGGATTTCTGTAATGATTTTTGGTGCTTTACAAGGAGAAGTTCTTTTAACTCTGTTTTTATGGAATGATGCTCATCCCACGCTAGACTATATTATTGTGGGAGATTTTTACTTTTTGGATATTTTATCCATTTCCCTTTTGATGATTGTCATGTGGGAAGGGATTGAAAGGCTTTCGGAAAGACTAAAAGCTAAATGGAATCAAGGGAATATATTACCTCCTACAAGGAAAAGAAAATTAAATGCATAACTTATTTAAAAAAATTAGTACCAGATAATAAAAAATCAATTGTTAAAGTAGAATAGCATTTGATATAATATTGTAGCTTACATATCCTTTCCTGTATGAGGGAAGGTTTTTCAATATGCAATGAAAAAACGATATATTGTGTAGAATATATATGACAAACGTATTTTTTTTATGGAAAGGTGAGGAAAATAAAGTGCCAAAACCAGTTTTAGCAATTGTAGGAAGGCCGAATGTAGGGAAATCAACAATTTTTAATCGAATTGTGGGTGAGAGAATAGCCATCGTAGAAGATAAGCCAGGGGTGACTAGGGACCGCATCTATAGTTCGGCAGAGTGGTTAAACCATGATTTTCATATTATTGATACAGGTGGAATTGAAATAAATGATGAGCCATTGATGGTCCAAATGCGATATCAGGCGGAAATAGCAATTGATGAGGCAGATGTTATTTGTTTTATTGTAAATGGGAGAGAAGGAGTAACTGCTGCCGATGAGGAAGTTGCTCAATTGTTATTCCGATCTAAAAAACCAATTGTTTTAGGTGTCAATAAAATGGACGACCCCTCTATGCATGAACGCTTATATGAATTTTATAGTCTTGGAATTGGTGAACCATTTCCCATTTCCGGTTCACATGGAATTGGACTTGGTGATTTCCTTGATGAGGCAGCAAAACATTTTCCGAAGGATGCCGATGACACTTACGACGAGGATACGATCCGAATCAGTCTTATTGGGAGACCGAATGTTGGCAAGTCCTCTCTAGTTAATGCCATATTAGGGGAAGAAAGGGTTATTGTCAGTGATATACCCGGAACAACAAGAGATGCCATTGATACCCCATTTACCAAAGATGAACAAGAATATGTTGTTATTGACACAGCTGGTATGAGAAAAAAGGGAAAAGTGTACGAAAGTACGGAAAAATATTCTGTTCTTCGATCATTAAAGGCTATTGAGCGGTCAGATGTTGTTTTAATGGTTCTAAACGCGGAAGAAGGAATAATTGAACAAGATAAAAAAATTGCAGGATACGCCCATGAAGCTGGACGGGCTGTAGTCCTTGTTGTTAATAAATGGGATGCAGTAGAAAAAGATGATAAAACAATGAGGGAATTTGAACAGAAAATAAGAGATCATTTTTTATATTTAGATTATGCTCCCATTCTGTTTCTTTCTGCAAAAACAAAACGTAGAATGCAGAATTTACTTCCAATGGTGAAAGAAGTGAGTGAAAACCATAATATGCGTGTTCAAACACATGTATTAAATGATGTTATTGTTGATGCAGTAACAATGAACCCAACACCAACAGATCATGGGGGGAAACGACTTCGGATCAGTTATGGTACACAAGTTGCAGTTGCTCCACCAACTTTTGTGTTATTTGTGAATGATCCTGAATTATTACATTTTTCGTATCGAAGGTATCTTGAAAATAAAATTAGAGCAACTTTTAATTTTTCTGGTACACCTATTCGGATTGTGGCAAGAAAAAAGAACGATTAACTAAAATTAATTATTTAGATTGGAGGTGCGGGAGTAGATGACAGCATTTTTAGCAATTTTATTTTCGTATCTGCTTGGCTCCATAAGCTTCAGCTATGTAATAGCTAAGAAATTAAGGCAAGTGGATATCAGACAGCACGGTAGTGGAAATGCCGGTGCAACAAATACCCTCCGTGTCTTGGGGGTTGGACCAGCCATCACTGTTTTATTATTGGATTGCGGTAAAGGAGTAGCAGCTGTCTACTTAGGTTTATGGTTCACTGATGGTAATTCACTAATAGCAGCTACAAGTGGCCTTGCAGCAATAGCAGGACATAATTGGCCTATTTATTATGGGTTTCGTGGTGGGAAAGGGGTGGCTACCACTATAGGCGTATTAGCAACATTAATTTTTTACGTGGCTTTAATAGCCGGTATTGTTGCTATCCTTTCCATTGTAATAACAAGATATGTTTCCTTAGGATCCATTATTTTCATGGTAGGATCAACCATCTTAACTATTTTTTTCTGGGACTTTTTCAACTATCCTACTTATTATATTTACTTTATATTAGTGATTACTTTGTTCTCCCTATGGAGACATCGGTCAAATATTGTTAGATTGGTAAAGGGAAATGAGAGTAAAATTGGAGCAAAAAAAAATACAGAAAAAGGGGGATAACCGATGTCCAAGGTTGCTGTATTAGGATCTGGAAGCTGGGGAACTGCCCTTTCTATTGTTTTAGCAGATAATGGGCATGATGTACGTTTGTGGGGACGCTCCCAAAAACAGGCAGAAGAAATTAATCAACACCATTATAATAATCAATACTTAACAGATGTAAAATTACCAAGCTCTATTGTAGCTTATACCGATTTAGAGGCATCATTACATGATGCAGATACTATACTCCTGGTTGTCCCAACGAAAGCAATGAGGGATGTCCTCGGGGAACTGAGGAACTATCTTGACCGTCCACTCCCTTTTATCCATGCTAGTAAAGGAATTGAACCTGGAACCCATTTCAGAATTTCTGAAATCATTGAAGAAGAAGTTCCACAACATTTAAGATCTTCTGTTGCGGTAATCTCTGGTCCCAGTCACGCGGAGGAGGTGGCTCTTCGTCAACCTACAACCATAACCAGTTCTTCATTAAATCCGGAAGCTGCGAAATACGTCCAGGATCTATTCATGACCAATCATTTCCGGGTTTATACTAACCCTGATTTGATTGGAGTAGAAATTGGAGGAGCTCTAAAAAATATTATTGCCATTGGGGCAGGGATGACTAATGGACTAGGATTCGGTGATAATGCGAAGGCGGCATTAATGACAAGAGGGTTAGCTGAGATTGCCCGTCTTGGTTTAAAATTAGGAGCATCCCCCTTAACGTTCGCTGGTCTATCGGGGTTAGGGGATCTAATTGTAACTTGTACAAGTGTACATAGCCGAAATTGGCGAGCAGGAAATATGCTCGGTAAAGGCAAGAGTATTGATGAAGTATTAAATGAAATGGGTATGGTTGTAGAAGGAATTAGAACGACGAAGGCTGCTTATGAGCTCGCAAAGAAAGAAAAGGTGGAAATGCCGATCACAAATGTCCTTTATGATGTCTTATTCCACGATAAATCGACGAAAGAAGCAGTGTCTGAACTAATGGGCAGAGTAAAAAAACATGAGGTTGAAGATTTAAAGATTGATCCTTTATAATTTCGTTGGAGATTCACATAGCGCCCTACTTTTTCATATGATATGTTGACATCTTGTATGAGGAGGGCTTTATTTTGGGAGAAAACAATAATATTTTTGATCAGGTACAGAAAAAAACGAATGTAAAGCAAGAAGATTTATTTAAGTTAGCAAATTCTGTTAACACCTCTGATCTACAAAACGAGGAAAGTGTCCGGCAATTAATTCATCAAGTTGCCAGTGTAGCAAATGTTTCTGTCTCAAAGGAAAAAGAAGATGAGTTGGTCAAGGCAATAACAGGAAATAATGTTCCGATGGATTTTTCAAGCTTGGCAAAAATGTTTAAACAGGATAAGAATAAATAGGCGTTTATTTTATCGAACCCCTTTTCTCAAGCATATACTAAAAATGGAACCTAGCCAAAATCAGGGCTGTTTTACAAAGGTAAGTATTTAGTCGTCAGGCTGAAGAAAAGTGCCCCTCTTCTTCAGCCTTTTTCTTATGTCATTTATCCTTTCAAATAGCTTTGTACTATTCTCTATGCTATAATAAATCGGTATATTTACTATAGGAATGATGTAAACGGGGTGAGATTTATGCTGGGAGATCCTTTGATGAAAATGTGGATTTCTTTCTTTGCAATGGGATTAATGTTTGTTTCTGTCATTGTTACAATTGTAACTAAGGAAAAATTAAGGGGCTTTATCCGCTATTTGTTATTGTCATTTAGTTTCATTTGTTTAATGGTAGCAGGTATTATTATTTTTCTTGTTGTTTTTAGTGGACCGGTTCCTGATTAAATACATAGAACCTATTATCTTTACAGTAAGGTAGGTATTATCATGAAATTGTACTGGAAATGTTTTGTTATATTACTAATAGTGGTGTTAATGTCAGGATGTTTATACCCGGATGAACGCCGTGTGGAAAATAGTATTCCATATAGTGACCAATTACAATCTGTTGAGTCTGCAGTGTTACAATACCGTCAAGATAGTGGTGTTCTTCCAATTAAAACAAGAGATTCAGATACTCCCATATTCCGAAAATATCCAGTAGATTTTTCGAGATTAGTACCAAGATATTTACAATCAGCACCTGGGAATTCCTTTGAAAGTGGTGGTGTGTTTCAATACGTATTAGTCCATCCAGAAGAAGTGCCTCAAGTTAAGGTTATTGATTTAGTTATGGTACGGGAGATTCAAGAATTCCAAAGACGAATTCAGGAATATAGAAGAGTAAATTCCTATGCCCCTGTTGCAGAATTTGTTGGAGACGAACTATTAAAATTAGATCATGAAGCATTAAATTACGAGGATGCACCTTCGGTCAAAAGTCCTTTTCATCCAACTCACAGATTGCCATTGCTGATGGAAACTAATGGGAATATCGTTATTGATTACTCCATAGATATACAATTTTTTATTGAAGAATTTGGAATGGGTGAGTATGTAGAGGGAGATGACTTGCGCTGGTTATTAGTGGACAACTCCCCCTTTGTCCCTGTATATTCCGTCCCTCAGACGATGAAAGAAGGACAAATTGTTTTTAAACAAAGATAATAAAAATATATTCATTTAATTATACAATTGGATATTAAAAAAACCTGTAATATAACTATATATTCTATGTTCTAAAGGGCCTCCCTTCTCAATATACATACAAGAGAAAGGGAGGCTTTTTTAAAGGTAAGAATTTATAAGTTTTTGCACCTTCGGGCAAGATGTCTAGCTCCAGCGCCTACTCGCTGCGGGGCACTTCGAAAGTGACAACTGAAGTCAAAGATCGGACTTCTAGCTACTTCTTCGAATTCGCTGTCCAACGAGCGTTTACTTCACGAGGATGCTTCGAGTTGCCTCAACGGACAGGACGTCCTAATATCGGGCATGGCACAGGACGTGACGTTTTGCCCGATGGACGGATAAACTTCAGAGCAATGCTAGTAGAGGAAGAGGCACTGCCCTACGCTCGTGACCAAGGCGCTTGCGCTTTTCTTATTTAACACTGTAACCCTTCAAAATCACAGTAGGGGAATTACATTATGATCATACAGGGGATGTGGTAATGATAGTGATCAATTCTTATAACATTGTCGGTAATTATTTGTTATAGAAACTGGAAAAAACCAATAACCTTGTCATATTTATTGGACAACATCATAAATATATATTGTATTTCTATCGTAATGTACAAGGATGCTAAAGGATAATCGAATCTATTTTTTAATTTGATCGGGAGGGGATTTTGTGGAAAAAATTGATATTTTCAAAGATATTGCTGAACGAACAGGTGGTGATATTTATCTGGGAGTTGTAGGTTCTGTTCGGACAGGAAAATCAACATTTATTAAGAAATTTATGGAACTTGCAGTAATTCCTAATATTGAAAGCGAAGCGGATCGTGTGCGGGCACAGGATGAACTTCCTCAAAGCGCAGCCGGAAAACAGATTATGACAACGGAACCAAAGTTTGTTCCTAATCAAGCAGTCACTATCCATGTGGATGAAGGGTTAGATGTAAACGTTCGTGTCGTCGATAGTGTGGGGTACGCTGTTCCTGGTGCAAAGGGCTATGAGGATGAAAATGGTCCTAGGATGATTAATACTCCATGGTATGAAGACCCAATCCCTTTCCATGAAGCAGCTGAAATTGGAACACGTAAGGTTATTCAAGAGCATTCTACCTTAGGGGTTGTCGTAACGACAGATGGATCCATCGGTGAAATTCCCCGTCATGACTATGTGGAATCAGAAGAACGTGTAATTGAAGAATTAAAAGAAGTGGGAAAACCTTTTATAGTGCTCGTAAACAGTGTTCATCCGCAGCATCCTGATACGGAACAATTACGGGTAGATCTACAGGGGAAACATGACGTACCGTGCATTGCAATGAACATTGAGGGGATGAACGAGCAAGATATAAATACCGTATTACGAGAGGTACTATTTGAGTTCCCTGTTCATGAAGTGAATGTTAACTTGCCTAGCTGGGTTATGGTTTTAAAAGAAGAGCATTGGTTAAGGGAAAATTATGAAGTTGCAGTAAGGGAAACAGTTAAAGATATAAAACGTTTGAGAGATGTTGATCGGGTTGTAGGCCAATTTTATGAATATGAATTTATTGAGCAGGCCCAATTAGCAGGAATCGAAATGGGTCAAGGTGTTGCAGAGATCGATCTTTATGCCCCAGATGATCTATACGATCAAATTCTAAAAGAAGTGGTAGGGGTTGAAATAAGAGGTAAAGATCATCTTCTGGAATTAATGCAGGATTTCGCTCATGCAAAAGCAGAATTCGATCAAGTTGCAGAAGCCCTTAAAATGGTTAAACAAACGGGTTATGGTATCGCTGCCCCGTCCATTACAGATATGAGTTTGGATGAGCCTGAAATCATTCGCCAAGGTTCGAGATTCGGTGTTCGTTTGAAGGCAGTTGCTCCTTCTATTCATATGATCAAAGTAGATGTGGAATCTGAATTTGCTCCAATTATTGGAACCGAAAAGCAAAGTGAGGAGTTAGTCCGATACTTAATGCAAGATTTTGAAGAAAATCCGTTATCCATTTGGAATTCTGATATATTTGGACGCTCACTGAATTCCATTGTGAGGGAAGGAATATCTGCTAAATTATCGTTAATGCCGGAAAATGCTCGATATAAATTAAAAGAGACGTTAGAAAGAATCATCAATGAAGGTTCAGGTGGTTTAATAGCAATTATTTTATAACTCTCCATTTGGAGAGTTTTTTTTTGAGGTAAGCATATATAAGTTTTTGCACCTTGGGGCATTGTCTAGCTTCAGCGCCTACGCGCATGGGAACTGAAAAAGTGGTGCTCTTCCACTTTTACAGTCCCTAAGGCACTTCGGAAGTGACAACTGAAGTCGAAGAGCGGACTTCTAGTTGTCATTCCTCCACTGCCCTACGCTCGTGATCCTAGGCGCTTGCGCTTTTCTTAAAAGGTAAAAATTTAGAAGTTTTGCACCTTCGGGCAAGTTGTCCAGCTCCAGCGCCTACTCGCATGGGAACTGAAAAAGTGGTGCTCTTCCACTTTTACAGTCCCTAAGCAATGAGTGTAGCCGTCGCAATCTTTAAAAAGCATGATAGGAGTGGTTTTCTCCTATCATGCGAGCGACGAGCGCAGCCATTGCCAAACTAATAAAAGGAACTGAAAAAGTGGTTTTAAACTTTTTCAGTTCCTTCATATTCGCTGCGGGGCACTTCGGAAGTGACAACTGAAGTCGAAGAGCGGACTTCTAGTTGTCATTCCTCCACTGCCCTACGCTCGTGA
>NZ_JAHQCS010000139.1 GCF_019042215.1 Evansella tamaricis
TCGTCATCTGCTGTAAATCACAAAAAGGGGCTGAAAGAGTTCTTAAATCAGTTACCCGATTCTTAAATGATGAACTGGGTTTAACTGTTCACCCTGGAAAGACAAAGATTGTTAATAACTTAAAAGAGCCGTTTCAATTTTTAGGTTACGAATTCAAGCGTGGTTACTGGGTCTCCCCTTCTCCTAAAGCAATAAAGAAGTTTAAAGAAAAGGTAAAGGAGATCACTAAGCGAAACCAAACGGTGAACATCGAGACATTGATTAAGGAAGAACTGAACTCATACCTTAGAGGCTGGGGTAATTACTTTGGTCACTTCTATGGGAAGGTTACTTTCACTAGATTTGATGAATGGATACGTAGAAGATTAAGAGCAGTTCAATTAAGAAGTTGGAGAAAAATTAGAAAATTGTATAGAGCACTGAGGAAAAGAGGATGGAAAGGAGATCTCCCAAGGTTACGTATGTGTAAATGGAGAAGCTCTCTATCTACCCCAGTACATACTGCATTACCTAATGAATGGTTTGAAGAAATTGGTCTTGTTTCACTTGTGAAGCTTTATAATGATCATCATCCCCAACGGGGATAATCATGGAGGAGCCGTATGCGATGACCCGCACGTACGGATCTGTGAGAGGCGCATGAATAATTTCATGCGCCTACTCTATTTTTGATTTTCTTATCGTTCCATTTTGGTTTTTACGAAATTCATCAGTCAGTCCCTATTACCACGCGTCGAATGAAGTCTCATTATTGCGTAGTCTCACCTTATGTCTGGTGTTTGAGGTGGTTCTTCCAACCAGCCTTTTTTTATCATAATTTCCACTCCATCATTCGCATAAACAAATATATCTTTAGCAATGAGGGCAGATTTCATGGAGAGATCGTTTCGCAAACTGAATATGGTTCCAAAACTACTTCCAACAAGTCCGAATCCGTTTAATAGATAAACAAGATACATCATTAATTTTTCTGAAAACGGTGCCATCTGTGAACTGGTGACATTTCCTCCAGATGTAACAGATAAAGGGGTATCATTTTTTTGGAGAATTTCTTCAAATATTTTTATTTGCTTTTTTGCTAATTCTTTTCCTTTAATGAAGTATTTACGAATTGATTTATCCTCTGCACATTGGGCGAAACCAGAGATTAGCTGGAAACCGATATTATTTGTTTCAATACCGTGATGGAGGATACCCACCTCAATATCACTGAGGGATCGTGGCTGGCCAAACGGATGAAAACCATTTAAATAATTTTTCCTTTCAATATAGTCATTCCCCTTCGGTGGGGGAACATTTGGTGGAGTTACAAGGATTCCCCTATCAAGCAAATAGGTGGTGGCTATTTTATAGACACTGTTCGACATCGTTGTTAAGCTCTCATATAAACTAATGATATCTTTGCGGTAAGCCATATTCAGGTTGATCGTATACATTCCTAAGCTTAATTCCTTTAAGACTCGAACAAACATAATATCAAAGCCGTTGTCAAAAAGTTTTGGGGATTCTAAATTAACATCTCCTTTTGTAAATCCGACGGGGACTGTGATTCCCTCCTTTTCAAAAAGAGATTCGATTTCTTTTACATAGAAATCTAAGTTTTGCCATAATCCCCCCATAATATTTTTGGCCTGTTGATCATCAGATTTTTCCAAAAAATATTCTAAAACTCTTAATATTAGTGTTTTTTGCTGATACATTAACCAGAGTGTACCCACTTCAGATACACTGATGGGATTTTTCATACTCATACTGATTCTCCTTCACAAGATAAGATGTTTCTCATATAGTTCCCTGGATAATGATTTTTTATAGATATGGAATATGCTAGATGAAGTGAGGGGAAGGAAAGTGTTTGTCCCAAAAAACCGTTCCCTTTCTAGGAGGCCGGCTCTTGCTACAGCGCCTATTAGCTACGGGGCACTTCGGAAGTGACAACTGAAGTCAAAGAGCGTATTTCTAGTGTATTTCTTCGAGTTGCTTTAACGGACAGGACGTCCTAATATCGGGCATGCCACAGGACGTGGCGGTTTGCCCGATGAACGGACAGGACATCCTAATATCGGGCATGCCACAGGACGTGGCGGTTTGCCCGATGAACGGACAGGACATCCTAATATCGGGCATGCCACAGGACGTGGCGGTTGCCCGATGAACGGACAGGACATCCTAATATCGGGCATGCCACAGGACATGGCGCTTTGCCCGATGAACGGCTATACATCAAAACGATGCTAGTAGAGGAAGAGACAAGGCGCTTACGCTTTTCTTATAACATAAATTCCATTAATGTACCGCCAATGGCACCTGCTAACACGACTGCCCAAGGAGGAAGTTTCCAGAATACAAGCATTCCAAACAACACGGCAGCGAGTGCAAAATCAGCTGTATTAAGGATAGAACTGGTCCAAATGGGATGATATAATGCGGCAATTAGTATTCCTACTACAGCGGCGTTAACACCAAACAGTCCAGCTTGAATTTTCGGGTTACTGCGTAAAAGCCCCCAGAATGGAAGGGTACCTAAAATTAACAGAAATGCAGGTAGAAAAATGGCGGTAGTTGCTAAAAGGGCACCACTCCACCCATTCATCATAGCGCCTAGATATGCTGCAAAGGTAAATAGTGGTCCTGGAACTGCCTGTGTTGCCCCATAACCTGCTAAGAAAGTTTCTTCCGTAATCCAACCAACAGGTACCAGTTCCCGTTCTAAAAGGGGTAAGACCACATGACCACCACCAAACACAAGGGAACCGGCACGATAAAAGCTATCGAAAACCGCAATCCAGTGAATGGAAGTAATTTCTCTTAAAAAGGGTAGTAATATCAGTAGTCCAAAAAACAAGGACAAACAACCTATTGCAAACCTTTTACTGATTGGGACCTCCATATTTGAAACTTCTGGTGATTTCTGTTCACGGTAAATCCAAAACCCTATCAACGCAGCAACAACGATAACAACCACTTGAGTAATCACACTCTGCCATAATAAGGTTGTAATTACGGCAAATAAAGCGATCGTACGACGTTTCACATCCGGTGTCAGTTTTGATGCCATTCCAAGAATAGCATGTGCAACAACCGCAACCGCAACGATCTTTAACCCTTGGATCCATCCTGCATTTCCTACGTCAAAACCTTGTACAAATAATGCAAATAATATAAGTACAATGACAGAAGGAAGTGTAAAACCAATAAATGCAAAGATTCCCCCTAATAAACCCGATCGCATGACTCCAATTCCGATCCCAACTTGACTGCTTGCAGGACCAGGAAGAAATTGACAGAGGGCGACTAAATCGGCATAACTCCGTTCATCTAACCACTTTCTTCGCCGGACATACTCATGGTGAAAATATCCTAAATGGGCAATTGGTCCACCAAACGATGTAAATCCTAATCTCAAGGAAACAAGAAATACTTCTAGTATAGAATGAATTCCTTTTCTGTTGTTAATTGTTGTTGATTTTTTTTCATTCATTATTTTGCCTCCGACCCTGTAACGTTTAGATACATTTATTAAGTAATACTGAAACTATTATTATTTTACAGTAAAAAGTTATGATTATTAATACAATTATGTAAATGTATTGTTTGACTTCGTATTACAGACGTTCGTAGAATAATAGACTGTCGTGCATTTCATTAAAATCATATTTTTGAAAATCATTTTTAACCTTCCTCCTAGCCTTCTGTAAAAATGAACTATAGCCCTAAACAGGGTCATTCCTGATAATGTATATCTTCCCACCATGCAGTAGTAGTGTGATTACTTTTTCCACATCCACGCCAATATCGTAGATAGGAATGTACGATTCCAAAAAAGTCAAAATGTTGTAACATATGAGAAATCTAGCCATCGGGATAATGTGGTACTATTCATTTGTTGACATTGATAATCATTATCAATGAGGGAGGGTTAAAATGAAACTATCCAAATGTAAGAAAAATTGCTCCTGTGTGATTAAGGCAATCCCAAATGATTGTCCACTTTCGTATTTGGGAATTTGTGAAGGATTACACACAAAGGTGGTATCCCGAATGCCACTTGGGGGACCTGTCTTAATACATGTTGGTAAACGAAAGGTGGCACTTGGAAAAGAAATCGCGGATCAGATTTTGATTGAAGAGGTGCGTTAAATGGATTGCTGTCATGAAGAGGGCGCGTTATTGTTTGAGAACGGAGAAAGAACATTTCTGTTAATGGGAAATCCAAATGTGGGGAAGAGTGTTATATTTTCGAAGTTAACTGGGCGTCAGGTTCTTGCCGCAAATTATGTTGGAACAACAGTATCCTTTACAAAAGGGGAGTTGATCGGTTCTAAAGGTAAAACAAGTTTAATCGATGTTCCAGGCACTTATTCCCTTAAAGCCACATCACAAGCGGAGAAGCTTGCCATACAATTATTGGATGAAGATGTGGATGCGATCATTTTCGTATTGGATGCGACAAATCTAGAAAGAAATTTACTCCTTTCCATCGAGCTGTTACAGAGGGATATTCCAATTATTTTTGCATTAAACCTAATTGATGTTGCCGAACGAATGGGGATAACGATTGATGTTCCATTACTGGAAAAATTATTAGGTGTTCCTGTCATTCCTACAATTGCAGTTCGTAATATTGGTTTAAATAAACTGATGTCAACATGCAACCGAGTAGTAAAGAACCCTTATAAATACATCAATAGTGTTCCTCAAAACATTGAATCCCCTCACGAACTTGCCAAAGATATTGTACGGATGGTAGAAAAAACAGAAGAGAGAACACCAACATTTATGGAGAAGTTTGGTGACCGGGCAATGGTTCCTTTCCCAGGTATCCCAATTGCTTTTTTTGTCTTAATTTTTGCACTTGCTGTTGTTGTAGGTGGTGGAAAAGGATTACGTGCTATTATTTTTCTTCCGCTTTTAAATAACATTTATACGCCTTTTGTGGAAGGAATGGTAAACCGTTTTGTAACAGAGGGAATTATACATAGTCTCCTTGTGGGAGAATTTGGAGTGTTAATAAAAGCTTTTGAGTGGCCAATAGCACTGATCCTTCCATATGTGTTTCTATTTTACATTGTACTATCTGTTTTGGAAGACAGTGGGTATTTACCTAGGCTAGGAGTCCTGATGGACGGATTATTACGGAAAATAGGAGTGCAGGG
>NZ_JAHQCS010000140.1 GCF_019042215.1 Evansella tamaricis
TCGTCATCTGCTGTAAATCACAAAAAGGGGCTGAAAGAGTTCTTAAATCAGTTACCCGATTCTTAAATGATGAACTGGGTTTAACTGTTCACCCTGGAAAGACAAAGATTGTTAATAACTTAAAAGAGCCGTTTCAATTTTTAGGTTACGAATTCAAGCGTGGTTACTGGGTCTCCCCTTCTCCTAAAGCAATAAAGAAGTTTAAAGAAAAGGTAAAGGAGATCACTAAGCGAAACCAAACGGTGAACATCGAGACATTGATTAAGGAAGAACTGAACTCATACCTTAGAGGCTGGGGTAATTACTTTGGTCACTTCTATGGGAAGGTTACTTTCACTAGATTTGATGAATGGATACGTAGAAGATTAAGAGCAGTTCAATTAAGAAGTTGGAGAAAAATTAGAAAATTGTATAGAGCACTGAGGAAAAGAGGATGGAAAGGAGATCTCCCAAGGTTACGTATGTGTAAATGGAGAAGCTCTCTATCTACCCCAGTACATACTGCATTACCTAATGAATGGTTTGAAGAAATTGGTCTTGTTTCACTTGTGAAGCTTTATAATGATCATCATCCCCAACGGGGATAATCATGGAGGAGCCGTATGCGATGACCCGCACGTACGGATCTGTGAGAGGCGCATGAATAATTTCATGCGCCTACTCTATTCTGAGTGGCTCTGAGACCAGAAATGTAGAAAAATGAAATTGTGTCCTTACAGATCCTTTCTGAAATCAACTCCACAGTATCTTGGTGTTTCACTCAGATAACATACTTACATCAAAAAATATACACTATGAAAATAATTTTTTATAAAACGCAACGAAATGGTTGGTCATCCGACTATTCTATTGAAACGAGAGGGAGCGAGGTGAGGGAATGACGTGGGAGCAATTATATATGGATTACAGTGACCAAGTACATCATTACTTTCTACTGATGGTAGGCAATGTGGAATTAGCAGAAGATTTGACCCATGATACGTTTATACGTGTGAAAAAAGCAATGGAAAGTTACCGAGGGGAATCAAGTTACTATACATGGATCATTGCCATTGGAAGAAACGTGCTATATGATCATTGGCGCAGAAAAAGAAAGATTAAATTTTTTCCCTTAAAGGATTCGCCACAACTTATGGAACAGGAGACACCAGAGGAGATTTATCAAAGGGGAGAAAAGGTCCAGGAATTGTATGACTGTCTAAAAAAAATGAAAGTGAGTTATCAAGAGGTTATTGTATTACGAAAAATCCAGGAACTATCCGTAGAAGAGACGGCAGAGATCCTTAACTGGTCTGAAAGTAAAGTAAAATCCACTACATTTCGGGCGATGAAGGCGATAAAGGAAGTATTGGAATCGGAAAGGGGGAAGAACAATGAAAAAAAATTCTCAATATAATGGAGAAATTGATTTTTCAGGTTTAAAGAAAATGGACCGATCACCAGAACAAAAGCTCCGTACATTTAAGCGACTTCAAGGTAAGGATAAAAAGAAAAAGGTTGCTTTCTCATCGCATTATCTAGCTATTGGTGCAGCTGCAGTAATTTTGTTTCTTTTATCGGTACCTGTTATTTGGGATTCAATCAGTGGAGATTCCCAAACTAGTTTGCATGAAACAGATGGATCAGTAAACGATAGGGAGCAAGGAGAATCTTCATTACAAGTAGCACCTCAGCAAACAGTAATTGATGATGATGAAAACAGCTATCTGCAATTATTCTGGTATGTAGACCCAAATAGTAAATTTGTTGGGACATCCAATTTGGATCGCAGTCAACAATCTGTAGGTGAACTATTGTCCCAATTAGAGAGTGCACGTATAGAAGAAGCAGATTTAATCTTTCAATTGGAGATGGATTATTTCCGTAATGAAACGATGCGTGAAGGGAATAACTTTTATCTGATGATGAACGGGTTCTCCAAATCTCCAAGTGACATCACTACATTTTATTTCCTTGACGAACAAGAAGAGATTTATTTTGAGATCGATAAAGGGAATAGAAACGATATATACAAAGTGAATTCCGATGAAACGGAAGTCATTTATGAGATTGTTAGAAGTGTACTTTCCGAAGCAATGGAAAGGAACCGTACCGCAGATAAAAATCTACTGGAGGCTTGTGGTTGGGATAAAACAAGAGAGTATCACATGGAAGTACAAAAGGTGCATAACATCCCTTGTATCAAACCAATTTTCGAGAATTCTACAATTTCTGTTTTTCAACATGATCGTGCTATTTTCTACGATGAAGTGATTTATACGGATGGGATATCATTTAATGGGACTATGGAAATGGCACTCAATATTATTATATCCAATGATATTAACCCCTATAGGAATAGTAGAACCATTCTGGAACCAATGAAGGAAACGGAAGATTACAGAATTAGTAAAAATATTTCGCCTCATATGGAAGGGAAAATCGAATTAGTGGTCATAGGAAAAACGGAAGATGGTTTAGATTACAGAATATCCATATACGATTCAAGAGGAGATTATACAAGTGATGAGTTGGCGGATATGCTTGAAACTAAGGTGATTCCAGATCTATAGGTTTGTGGGAAGATAAACTGAAGTTAAAATAGTAAGAAAAGGGATACATCATCGCTCGGATGGTATCCCTTTTAAAATTACTTATTAATTGTTGTTGTTATTATTGTTATTACGGTTATTGCGGTTGTTACGATTGTTGGCTGCATTATTCTCATTTGCAAACTCAACGTTTGCGTTATCTACGTTTAAATTTTGGTTATTGTTGTTATTACGATTGTTACGGTTGTTGTTATTGTTGTTATTAGCCATGTTGTCTCACCTCCACAAAGATAATATCTACAAAAAGAATGAAAATAATACAATTTTTTTTGGAAAAAGAAATAAAAAAAAATACGAACAAGATGATGCCCAATGTTTAATTGGTATATTCATTGGTTATAATAAGCGGGCAAAGGTAATTTGCAAATAAAATGTTTGGTTACAAATTCTAGGAGGCAACATTAATGGAAACAGGTAAAGTAAAATGGTTTAACAGTGAAAAAGGCTTTGGTTTTATTGAGCGTGAGGGTGGAGACGATGTATTTGTTCACTTCTCAGCGATTCAAGGAGAAGGCTACAAAAGCCTAGACGAAGGCCAAGAAGTATCATTCGAGATTGAAGAAGGACAGCGAGGGCCACAAGCCGTCAATGTGCAGAAAGCATAATATAGGTAATAAAGCAGGCTTAGAAATTTTCTAAGTCTGTTTTTTAATTTACACATTCTTAAATTCATGTGAAGATGTAGGAAAGAGGAAAGAAAGGCCGTGAAGAAAATGGGGAAGCCCAAAATTTTAATTGTGGAAGATGAGATAAATATTGCAAGGGTAGTCAAACTTGAACTGGAATATGAAGGGTATGTGACAGACTTATCAGAAGATGGTTTTACAGCATGGGAGAAAGTACAAAAGGATTCATGGGACTTAGTTTTGTTGGATGTTATGATACCTCAGTTAAGTGGAATGGAAGTTCTTCGTAGGATGAGGGCGGGGGGCAATACTACACCGGTTATCATGTTAACAGCAAGAAATGCCGTGGTGGATAAAGTGACTGGTCTTGACCAAGGAGCGAATGACTATGTAACTAAACCATTTGAAATCGAGGAATTACTTGCAAGAATCCGTGCTTGCTTGCGGGTATCAACTAATAATATTGACAAGGCAACCAACGAAAAGGATGAACTTGCATTTTCTGACCTCCATGTAAATCTTATGACACGGGATGTAATAAGGGATGGTATACAGATTGAATTAACTCCTAGAGAATATGACCTCCTTATTTTTTTCCTGGAACATCCAAATCAAGTAATGACAAGGGAGCAATTGTTAGAGAAAGTCTGGGGTTATGACTATCTAGGAGACACTAATGTGGTGGATGTTTATATAAGATACATTCGTCAAAAAGTGGACCGTCCATTTCAACACTCTCTTTTTCATACCGTTCGGGGAGTAGGATATGTTTTAAAGGAGCAAGGCTAAATGAAGCTTTCCAAAAGGATTATTTTATATTCCACTGTTTCCCTTTTTATTCTTTTGTTGGCAGTGAACACAAGCATTTATTTTATTTTTGAAAATTATACAAAAAATGCTGAACTTAGTCGTGCAGTATCAAGTTCTCATAGTATTGTGGAAGCAATTCAACCGTCTTCTAGTACTGCAAACCCAGAAGCGGAATATAACCCCACCAATATACTAGAAGCCTATGTTCCGGGGGATGGGATGGTTCGGATCATTGGTGAAAATAACCAGACGATGCTTATGATAACGAAAGATTATGGATTAAGTGGACTAGATACACAATTCAGAAATAGAGAAGAAACAGAAAAAATCACTTATGATAATCGACCTTATGCTGTTGTAAGAACACCTATGATATGGTCAGACGGTTCTATCGTTACTTTGGAAGTGAACGAACCGATGGTCATCTACGAACAAACTGTCAGTACACTGCAGGTCATTTTATTATTAGCGTCGGTACTTATACTTGTACCATCTTATTTTGCAGGACGTGCGTTAAGCCGATTTATTTTAAAACCAATTCAAGCATTAGTTGATACGATGAATGAAATTCGCGAACGTGGAGCTTTTAAGAAGATAGAAGTAAATGCAAATTCCAAGGACGAATTGGATCAGATGGGCATAACCTTTAATCATATGATGGATCTCCTAAAGAAGAACTTTGAGAAACAGGAGCAATTTGTTTCGGATGCCTCCCATGAATTAAAAACACCACTCACGGTTATTGAAAGTTATGCAAGACTTTTAAAGCGTTGGGGGATGAAAAGACAAGATGTCCTTGAAGAGGCCGTGGAAGCCATCTATTCAGAATCTCAAAGGATGAAAGAGATGACAAATCAAATGTTGGTATTAGCTACTGGGGATTCAGAGAAAGTATTGGATCTAAAGAAGGTGAATTTACTAAAACTAATTAAGGAAATTACTCAGCGCCTTTCCGTAACATATCAACGGGATATTTATGTTCAAGAAGAAGTACTAGATCCTACCCTTATGGCCGATGAGGGAAAAATAAAGCAACTTTTATTTATCATTCTTGAAAATGGTCTGAAATATAGTGACGAGAAACTGCATCTTACTTTAGCTGGTGACGAGATCACTTTTAAAATATCGGTTCAAGATTATGGAATAGGAATACCAGCAAACGATATTCCCCGTATCTTTGAACGGTTTTACCGGGTAGATAAAGCGCGGACCCGTAAAACAGGTGGTACAGGCCTGGGATTATCGATTGCCAAAGGGATTGTTGATTCCCATCAAGGTACCATCAGAGTAAATAGTGAAGAAGGGGTGGGTACAACATTTCTTATTACATTACCTAGAGAACAGTGGAAGCAGAAAGGGGAGGAATGAAAATGAAAAAAAATATATTGAAGTATCCTTTGGTACTTGGCATCGGAATGCTTATGTTGTTAATTATTTTCATTTTCATTTATCTAAACCGTGATGTAGAAGCTGCTTTAGGAGAAGATGAGATCACGGAAATGATAGAAGAAAGATTTTCAGGCCAAGTAATTGAAATGGACAAAGTCAGTCTAAATGGTCATCCATATTATGATGTGGAGTTTCAGTCTTCACTAGGAGTTTATTTTATAAAACTAGACGGTGTCTCAGGAATGATTCATCTTTTTAATAAACTTTCGGATAGAAAAGTAGTGTCAACAGATGATCCACCTCACGAATTATCTCCGGTTAGTATGGAGGAAATTGAGGGGATTATTCGAGAATCCATTTCCCCTGATTCACGTATCATCCAGATTCAGTATCAGGAAGAAGATAATAGGCAAATCTATGTGGTTCACGTAGAACAACCAGATGGTTTGGGCCGATTTGAAGTTGATGCCCTCACCGGAAATGTACTTTTATTTGCCTTGGATGCAAGGGATGGTGAGGGGAATAGCGAAGTTATCGGAGAACTCCGTGCTCGTGAAATTGCATTAAGTCATGTGGATGGAGAAGTGGATGATGTGGACTTGGAAGAAAGGGATGGCCGTCTTATTTATGAAGTAGAAGTGGAGAACGATGAAACCGATAAGGAAGCAATGGTTTATATTGATGCCTTCACTGGTGAAGTGCTATCCATTGAATGGGATGACTAAATAACTTAATGAAAACTCTCGTTTTTCTCATCATTTTCTCATTTTCCTCTCAGGTTCTTTTCATCTTGAGTGTATAAGATAAAGATAGAATCAGGAAGAACGAAAGGGAGGAAATATGATGAAAAAATTAATACTTGTTTTAGTTGCTGTATTTGTTATAGGAGGTGCTGCGATTAGCTTTGCATCCAGCCCAACAGGATCAAATGATGATTCGGAGAGAGAAGCTAACACGTATTCACTTGAAGAAAGTAATACTCAAGGCGACTTGGATGACAAAGAATTAAGCGAACCTGTTAAAACAAATGGCGGGGACATTATATCCATGTCAGAAGCTATCACTATTGCGTTGAGTGTGATTGATGGGACAGTGAAGGAAGTGGAGTTAGAAAAAGACGATGGAGTGCTTTACTATGAAGTGGAGATCAAATATGGTGGAGAAGATTATGACATTGACATTAATGCATACACCGGGGAAATCATAAAGGTTGATGATGATTTTAGAGGTCATGCTGAGAGAAATAAAAAGGTTGAAGTTGAAGTGTCCGCTGATTCTATAAACGGTACCTTAAAAGGTGATGATGATTCCACAAAAAATAGTGGTAATTCTAGTGATACGATGATCTCTCCTCAGAAAGCAGGGGAAATCGCTCTTGCACATATTGGCAGCGGAAAAATTGATGATATCGAGTTGGAGACCAAGAATGGAAGCCTGGTATTTGAAGTGGAAATAGAGGATTATCATTTTGGTGATGACGATGATGTGGATGTTTACATTGATGCTTTCACGGGAGAAGTAGTATATGTAGATTTTGATTAAACAAAATAACCCCTAAAAACAAGGACTGTCCTAATGGATAGTCCTTGTTTAAAAGGTAAGAATTTCTTAGTTTTTACACCTTCGGGCAATGACCAGCTCTAGCGCCACCGGTTTTCTTATATGGATTTTTTATTTTTTAAAAGATAAGCTATCTACGGTACTTCCACACCTTTACTTAAACAATCTATGGATAACGAATAAAAATAAAATGGTTGCCCCACTTAAAATTAGAACCATGATGTGTGCATCCATCATTCGGTCTGCCTGAACAGCATCATAAATGGCAATGGAGAGGGTTTGTGTTCGACCTGGAATATTGCCTGCCACCATTAGCGTGGCACCGAACTCCCCCATCGCTCTTGCAAACCCTAAAACAATTCCAGCCAAAATTCCCTTATAAGCAAGAGGGACGATGATGAAGAATAGTAGTTGTATTTTAGTTGCTCCATCCAGTTCTGCAGCTTTTATTGTTTCAGGATCTATTGATTCAAAGGAAGCTTGAATTGGCCTAATTAATAAAGGTAAGGCAGCAATGGAGGCAGCGATGACTGCTGCTTTCCATGTAAAAATAATGGGCTGGCCAGTAATGGACTC
The DNA here is from genome assembly GCF_019042215.1 of Evansella tamaricis. Lineage (GTDB taxonomy): Bacteria > Bacillota > Bacilli > Bacillales > Salisediminibacteriaceae > Evansella > Evansella tamaricis. The sequence continues at coordinate 7,553 of NZ_JAHQCS010000140.1, forward strand.
CATTATTCCCCCTAGTAAGCTATTTCTTCCTAATATGAGGAGTAAATAATATCCTAGAACAGTTGGTGGAATTACCAGTGGAAGCATGACAATGATGGAAAACAAACTTGTGAGCCTGTTTTTATTAAATGCAAACCACCATGCAAGTAATATTCCCAATATAAAAGCAATAATCGTAGCGATAATCGAAACTTTTAAGGATAATAGTAAAGGTGTAATAATGGCATTCATTTTAGTATATCAAAGCCATACTTCAAAAGTATGCTCTGTCCTTTTTCACTTAATATATAATTGGAGAACTCCTGGCTTAATGCTTTGTTCCCCGCTTGTTTTGGGATCCCAAGAGCCTGGAGAAGTGGTTCATGAGTGCCCTCTTCAATAACTTCATAATGGAAATTCGTGTGATTCATTAACGATAAGGCAATAATTCCTAGATCTGCATTTCCAGATTCTACGTATTGGTAGGCTTGTCTAATATTCTCAGCATAAACAATTTTTGGTTCAACTTCTTCCCAGATTCCCCATGTCTCCAAGGTCTCTTTTGCTGCTTTACCGTAGGGAGCGTGTTCAGGATTTGCAATTGTAATGACATTAACCTCGGGGTCAAGAAAGTATTCCTTATCTAATGTCCTATCCATACGGGACATTATAGCAATTCTACCAACTGCGTAATAAGCAGTTGAGTCATCAAAGATGACATCTCGCTCCACCAATCTGTTTATATAGGATTCGTGGGCAGAAAGAAATAAATCAAAAGGAGCTCCTTCTAGTATTTGTTGTGTTAACAGGCCAGTGGATCCGTATGTATACTCCAATTGAATTCCTGTATCATTTGTAAATTCTTCCCCAATCTCTGTTAGTGCGTGATATAAATCAGAAGCGGCAGCAACGTATATGGTCTTGTCTTCCGATGAATTGGAAGTACAGGCGATTAAACTAACTAAAAAAGGGATAAGCAGGAAAAAAGATGATTTGTTCATGTCTCTCTATCCTTTCGTCAACAACAACCCATGACTGAAGTCATGAGGGCTCTTGCCTATTACCTAAAGCTATACTTTAGTATTATAGCATTTCAGGAACATAGTAAGCGAGTGACGATACAGTTGTACATTACAAAGGAGTAAGATGTTCAAAGGATAGACCTTTCAACACTTATATTAGACTATTAGTAACTTAATTCTTAAAAATATCATAATCCACATGGCATTGCCCATTTAGTTCACTAATGATGTTATTGGCAACTTCTGATTCATGGTCTGCTGTGATGTTGGTAGGAACACTTATACCAGCAACTGTATCAGCAGCCCAGATGCCTTCCAAGTTTGTTTTTTCATCCCGTTCCACATCAATGATGGACATTATTCTCGGCTTAGATCCACTATGTCAAAGGAACGGATTGATATAATTAATCACCGTTTTCGTGCGTTATATCAACGATCTTGACACCATCTGGTTTGATATTTAAAGTCATGGTTGTCATTCCGATTGTGTTGTGTCCTTCTGTGAAAGGACGAACCCTAATCAATACATGGAAATCAAAATGCTTACTTTTTTGGTTTTCCCCTTCATGCTGAAAACGGGCCAGTTCAACTATTTCTGTATTAAATAAATCAAACTGAGTGGATTCTCCATAGTATTCCACTATACATTCAAGTAGCGTGGGATAAAGCAAAGTTAAAAAAGCATCGGCTAATGTCTCCCCTTCTCCTGAACCTGGATCCTCGGTAAAAGGATCTTCTTCAAATGGTACATAACCATCCTCTGTTTTCTCAAAGGATAATGCAAAAGAGTCGATTCCCTTACCCTTAGTTAATTCCATGTCGAAAGAATATTGAATGAATGAGACGAAGCAAAAGATGACGATTATCTTCCATAGTTGTTTCAAATGAAATCCCCTTCTCTTTTTCGAATTTCTACAATCTTACTATGGTAAATAGCACCATAACTTATGCATGAAAATTGACTTGTTGCTCCATACAGTGCAAGCCAGTTCACTTTTTGAAGTAGAGAATGGATATGATTTGAAAAACTTAGTGTGTATGATTTTCCTTTATAATTAAAAACTAATAGCATTACTTATGGAAATGAGGGTGAATTAATGAAGAAGGGTGTTAAAAGGATATTATCTCTTATTGTAATGTTCTGTATAGTTATATCACTACAAGCACCTTTGAATGTTCACGGTGCAGAAAGTAATAAAATATATAACTGGAGTTTTAATCCAAGCTCCAATAATGAGCCTTCCAAAACAGAACCAATTTATGAAGATCTTCTCCAAAAGTATGGTGGGTATTGGATTGGAGATACAATGGAAAAGAAGATTTATTTAACCTTTGATAATGGTTACGAAAATGGTTATACCGAAAAGGTGTTAGATGTATTAAAAGAGAAAAATGTCCCAGCCACTTTTTTCGTCACTGGGCATTATTTGAAAGAAGAACAGGAACTGATTCAAAGGATGGTGAAAGAAGGGCATATCGTAGGGAACCATTCCTATCATCATCCAAGTTTACCTGAGGTTTCGGACGAAAGGCTGAGACGGGAGTTGGAGAATTTAAGGGAATTGTATAAAGATGTAACCGGGAAAGATGATATGTGTTATCTTCGACCGCCTAGGGGTACATTTAGTGAACGTTCATTAGCTAGATCTGCAGAACTTGGATATATCAATGTCTTTTGGTCTTTTGCATATAAAGACTGGGTGACACAAGAGCAAAAAGGATGGAAATATGCATACGATTCAATTATGAAAAGAGTGCATCCTGGGGCAATAATGTTGCTCCATTCCGTTTCCGGTGACAATGCGGAAGCACTACCGAAAGTCATTGATGATTTGCAAAAGCAAGGGTATGAATTTAAAAGTCTCGATGATCTCGCCTTTAAAAGGGAACTGCCAAGGGAATTCCCAACGGATGAGTCAAATTAAAGTTTTTTAATTAACCAAGATAAAAAGCCCACCTCAATAGAGGCGGGTTTTTTAAAAGATCTTTTATGATCTGTTCCACTGCCCTACGCTCGTGATCATAGGCGCTTGTGCTTTTCTTGAAAGGTAAGAAAGCATAAGTTTTTGCACCTTCGGGCAAGTTGTCCAGCTCCAGCGCCTACTCGCAAGGGAACTGAAAAAGTGGTGCTTTTCCACTTTTACAGTTCCTTCATATTCGCTACGAGGCACTTCGGAAGTGACAACCGAAGTCGAAGAGCGGACTTCTAGCTACTTCTTCGAATTCGCTGTCCAACGAGCGTATACTTCGCGAATATACTTCGAGTTGCCTCAACGGACAGGACGTCCTAATATCGGGCATGCCACAGGACGTGGCGCTTTGCCCGATGGACGGATACTCTTCAGAGCGATGCTTG
>NZ_JAHQCS010000141.1 GCF_019042215.1 Evansella tamaricis
CGTAGAGTGGTTAGACCGGCCATTTAGATCAAATGATCTTATCCGAATGCACGAAAATGCCTTCCGCTTTTATGGAGGAATGTCCATTGAAATAGTCTATGATCAGGATCGTTTACTGGCAGTCAGTGAAAATGCCGGAGACCTTATCATGACAGCAGAATTTACAAAATACCAACAGACAAGAAAGTTTAAAGTATATCTTTGTAGGAAGTCCGATCCACAGTCAAAGGGAAAAATTGAACAGGTAGTAAAGTATGTAAAAATTAATTTTGCGAAGAATCGTACTTATGATAATTTAATAGATTGGCAGAATTCCTGTATGAGATGGCTAAAGCGAACAGGGAATTATAAGGTCCATCATAATACAAAAAAAAGACCCGTTGAGGTGTACGCCCTGGAAAAGCAACACCTACAAAAGGTCTCTGGAACTTACATTTTTGAAGATATCTTCGATTCTAGTATATCAAGAGATATCCACAAAGACAATATCATTCGGTTTGAGGGCAATCGTTACAGTGTACCTCGTGGTACATATCGAAAAGGCGCACCGAATATTGCCTATATCGAAACTGATAATGAGTATTTATATATACGGCTACAGAAAAACGGACAAGTCCTGGCACAACATAAAATTGCGGAAGGAAAAGGAGAGGTGATATCGGATCCCACTCACCGGAATCGCAAGCAGACCAAACGCGATCTTCTCATCCAGCAGGTGGAGGAAATGTTAGATAATAAAGAATCTGCAAAGTGGCTCGTCGAGCTGTTATCTGAGCAATACCCTCGTCATATAGTTGATCAATTGAAAGTGGTGCAATCCGTTATCTTGAAGTACCCTGCCTTCGTTGAAGAGGCAATTAATGAAATGAGACGTCTGCGACTGACAAGTGCAAATGATTTACGAGATATCGCCATCTCTTTGGAAGTTCAAAGCCGAAGGCAAAGAAAGAACTCGGAAACTTTAAATGAAAAATATAAGGACCTAGTAGCACCTGAGCGAAAAGAGGACATCTATTTCAGTGTTCTTCAGGGAGGTGGAAATAGATGAGCCAGCCATACGAAGTACTTCAGGATAAGTGTCGCACCTTGCGATTAGCGGAAACTTCTAAAGAGCTGCCAAACCTTCTAAGAGAAGCAGAAGCAAAAGGATGGACATATTATGAGTTCATCCATGAAATTCTACGGCATGAATTGAGCTGTAGAGAGAGAAAGAACAGTGAAAAACTGATGAAGTGGGCAGAATTCCCTGAGGTTCTGACATTTGAGAATTTTCGATTGGAAGAACAGACAGCGATAGGTGAAAAACAACTAAATGTATTAAAACAACTATCTTGGATCGATGAATGCTTTACCCTAATTATGATGGGACCAACAGGTGTAGGAAAGACTCATCTGTCGACAGCCTTAGGCATCCACGCCATCGAGCACGGCTACCAGGTATCTTTTATATCCATGGATCGTCTAATCTATGTTTTAAAATCAAAAGAGTACTTAGGCAAGTCTAGGACGAAATATAAGCGAATCACTAATTCTGACCTTATCATCATTGATGACGTTATGTATATGGCATATGAATCACAGGATGCACACTTGTTCTTTCAGTTCATCTATGAAATGTACGACAAGGCAGCGTTCATCCTTACATCTAACAAGGGTCCTGGGGAATGGGGAAAGTTCCTTGGAGACCCAACGTTAACTACTGCAATCTTAGATCGCCTTCTTCATCGTAGCGAGATCTTGACCTTTAGTGAAGAGCAAGACAGTATTAGGATGAAATACAGAAAAGCATTATTTGACAATCAAAAGGTTGAATCATAAATAAGGGAGAAAACTAAAATGAGTAGTCTTAACGCAGAAGAAGCAATTAGTTTTTTTAAATCCTACGGATTTAGAGTAGATGAAGAATCGGTGAGGGAATGGATCAAGGACAACAATAAGATGGCAAATATGCCTTATAAAAGGCGCCCTATCGTTGAGAATGATCTATATAGATATAATGATTGGTGCAAGGTAAAAGGAACGGCCTATGAAGAAGGGATCGATGACAGAACGAAAGTTGCCAGACTGTTAACGGAGAATTCCCTACTTAAAAAAGAAATTGAGAAGCTAAAAGCAGAAAAACAACAATTAGAAGAATCACTAGGACTGAATGATTGGATTTAGAAGTGAAAAATCCCCTGTCTTTATGACAGGGGGATTAAAACTGAAGAAGGCAGTAACCATTATTGAATAATCAAGTGTTGAATCTTAATTGATGAAAACTGTTTAAACTTATTTATCAAAAACTGTTTAATTCTACTTGACGGTTACATTCCTCCACGATGTATTGAATCGTCGGTTTATCAACGATCGGCAACATTTCCTTTGGCTGTGCTTTCGTGGCAGGTAAAAAGCGGGTTCCTAATCCTGCAGCTGGTATAATTGCTTTCCGTACTTTCATGTGAAAACCCACTCCTTATAAATAATATAAAACCTCACTTCATTTTCATTTAGGAAAGTAAAGTGAGGTCTCCTTATCTGGTTATAACAGTTGGTTTTTTGTCCGTATTAATTTGATAGTATTGTCTATACCAATCCACAAACTTTTTTAACCCTTCATCGATAGATGTCGTTGGTTTAAATCCCGTTGCCTTATTTAGATCATCAATATCAGCAAAGGTAGCTTGTACATCCCCTGGTTGCATTGGTAAAAATTCTTTGTTCGCTTCGATACCTAGGTGCTTTTCTAGTGTATTAATAAAGTCCATTAAACGTACTGGTTTGTTATTCCCAATATTATAGACTTTATATGGAGCATAGCTCGAACTTGGATCCGGATTCACCCTATCCCAGTCATTATTTGGTTTAGGAGGCTGGTCAATTAATCGAACAATCCCTTCCACAATATCATCAATATAGGTGAAGTCCCGTTCCATATCGCCATTATTAAAAATTTTAATAGTTTCTCCATCAATAATTTTTTTAGTAAAGGAATAATAGGCCATATCTGGTCTACCATATGGACCGTAAACCGTAAAGAAACGAAGTCCTGTTGTTGGAACACCAAATAAGTGACTATAGGTGTGTGCCATTAACTCATTCGATTTCTTAGTGGCAGCATAAATACTAACCGGATGGTCCACTGCATCCGATGTTGAAAATGGCATCTTCACATTAGCACCGTACACAGAACTAGATGACGCATAAATTAAATGCTTTATTTCATTATGTCGACACGCTTCTAATATATTGGTAAAACCTAGTATATTACTATTTATATATGCTTGAGGATTTTCCAGACTATAACGAACACCAGGTTGTGCTGCAAGATTAATAACCACATCAATGTTTTCATTTTGAAAGCAATCATTTACTGCCTTTTGATCTGCTAAATCAGCCTCATAGAATGTAAAGTTAGAATATCTAGTTATTATATCTAAACGATCTCTTTTTAATTTCACCTCATAATAATCATTTATATTATCAAATCCAACTATATGATAATTTAAGTCTAAGAGCCTTTTGGATAAGTGCATGCCAACAAACCCGGCAGCACCAGTTATTAAAATATTCATGTTTCTCCTCCTTGATTACTCTCAACCAGGACACCTATTATAGTATCCCAAAATAGAGTTTTAATTTTATGAATACATAAAACAAACAGTCGACTGTTAAACTTTATAACAAGCGACTGTTTGTTTCTGTAATATTTAATATCAGTATTTAGATTTAAACACTTTTTCTTATTATGGAAAGGTTAACTGTCCATGGATGTCCCCAAAAAAAACCGTTTTCAGCGGCCTCTGACAATACTTCATCCCTCTCCAGTAGGAAACTATGAGACGAGTACCTGTCCCTCAGTTTCCTATACTATATCGAGCACTATCTATATTTGTAACATTTTCCTTATTTAAAATACCGCCACCACCCCCCAACCATGGCAATGACGGCGACTTTAATAACATGTTTACTCGATAAATATACTTAGACTTTCGCAATTTAACGCCCCGGGGGTCAGAAACCAGAATTTCTGAGAACCTTCGGTTACAATTAACCCAATTTGAAATTTAATAGAGAACAAGTCGAACACACTATATCGCTCTAATTGCTTAAAGGAGTACGAAATCATCCCCACGATTCCACTAAGTGACTGAACTGTTAGCTTTTGTAATTGGTTGATTTAAACGATTAATAAAAGGAACCCCAAACAACCAATACACATCAAATTTTCTCGCATAAAATGTTGCTATGAGCGGGAATAAAACTCCCGAAAAAACCAAAATTAGAGTTGCTAGCAAAGTTTGATAAGGCATAATAATTGGAAGTACCTCCCTTAATATACCTACAGGTAGGAAGTGCATAAGGTATATTGGAAGAGTATTCCTTCCCAAAAAACCCAACCCCCGAAATACAGTAAACCGGGAAAGGATAATAGCAATAATAATACCTGTAATGATCCCACCACAGCTAAAAACAAAAATAGCTAATGGGGTTTTCGCCCATGGCGATTCTAACGTTACTACCAAAGTAAGGAAAAATATAATCACAAATAGAAAATGGTATGAAACTATTTTGTTAGCGATTCGTTTTGTATATTCAGAAGCAAGGTAGCCTAATAAGAAAAATGGATAGAACCATAAAAGTGTATTAATAAAAGTCTGTTGTCCCGATTGTATTGAAATTGTAAATAAAATCATAGCTAAAAATAATGAAACTACCTTTATATTTCGGGTTAACCTTGTAATTATTAAGAAAATCAGTATTGCATAAATAAACCATAGTGTGTTCGGCGGATCTATAAAAATTGACAAAATACTTTTAAGGTCTCCAGCCCTATTACCTAAAAGTAGGTATGGTGCTATCGTTACAACTAAATATCGTATTATTGCCCATAAAACAAACAAGTATAATAAATGTAAAACTTTAGACTTAAAAAAAGAATAGATATTACTAAATATGGATTTATGAATAAAAAGTCCTGATAGAAAAAAGAACAATGGCATTCTAATACGAATGAATAAATCATTGTAGTAAAGAATTGTCTCATTATATAATAACGAGTCTAATTCTCGAAACATTGAGTGATGCAAAACAACTAATATAATTGAAATACCTTTTGCATAATCAACCCAATTTATTCTTTCTGCTGACACTAATACACCACATCCTAAAATAATAAAATTATGCAATTTCCATTATATTTTTGAATATATCTAGTGAACTTTATATCTCTACTAATAAAAAAGACTCTTCGCTATTTTGAGTGGATTACAAGGTTATCATTTGTATTAACTTAGCTAATAGTTCAAACGTGAAATTGCCCGTCAAGGAGAGCGCTTGACAGCCACCTTCAGGTTTGAACATTGGTAGTTAGCTGACACAAGGACAAATATTAGCCATGAGGATGTACCTCAAACTCAAACTTATCAGCGGTTGCGGAGGTCAAGGCGAAAAAATTTTGAAAGGACTTGTAACCTAGTGTTTTTCGTTTCAAATCTTGAACAAAACTGTTTGTACCATCGAGTAGACTTTTCATAATAAATAGCTAGGAAGCTAAAAAAATTGTCAATATCACTTAGTCTTTGATTTTAATCGTATCATATACCCTACCCTTCAATAATCAAAGCTTTTATCAATTAATAATAAAACGTGAAAAAACTAGAATTATCCCTAAATTGTAAGTATTCAATACCTTAATTGTTTGAATTAGTACTCCCACCATTTATTGAATCATTGTTTCTCCCCCAAAAATAAGGACCACTGGTTAACATTAGTTTACCAAAGAAATTGTATATCTATATTTACCAGTAGCGTTTGAAGGGATCTCATCCACAAAAATAATGTCTATCACACAATTAATCCCCATAAATTCTTTTATAGATTCCTTTATATTATCTGTCTCTGTATCCTGCTCTACTTTTTCAAGATAAAATGAAGTATCTTTTATTATTTTAATAACAATTTTCTCATAATCTTCTTGAATAATTTGATACTTTAATATCCATGATTTACTATAAAAAATTTTTCTAATAAAACCTCCATAAACTTTTGTTCCATCTATAGTAGTAAAATTATCTGTTATTCTTCCTGAAACTTTATTTAATAGGGGAAAGTTCCTACCGCATCTGCATTTTTCAATTGACCACTGACCAATATCTCCAATCTTATATCTTATAATAGGCATTGCAAAGTTAGTCAATGATGTAACAACAATCTGACCCTCTTCATTAGCACCTACTGTTATACCCTCTTCATTAACAATCTCCACATAATGAGTGAATGGAGACACATGTAATCCACTCTGCTCGCTACATTCGCATGCAATATCACCAACTTCTCTAGAGCCATATCGGTTGAATGTTTTTGTTCTGAATACAGACTCTATTTTCTCCCTTACATCTGGAAATAATGTACCCGCTGTTGTCATAATTGAATCAGGGCTATGGATTTCTAACTTTTCATTTTCAATGAATTTAGATAATTCATGAATACTCTCAACATAAGCCAATATTTGCTTTGGTTTAAATTCATTTATTGCTTTAACATAATTCTGCATTTCTGAAATACTCATTTTGTATGCATTTAGATCCCTCTCTTGTTTTATGAATTTTTTAATCTTATTTGTTGTTACACTTCCTTTACTTATATTTATATCTCTTTCTGCACCCCATAATTTAATTTGCTTATCTCCGATGTAACGACCTGTCCATTTATCGTAAAAAAACTTCACCGCACTTCTCCATTCGATATATTCTTTATCTTGAATAAATTTGGCCGGTACTCCAGTAGATCCTCCTGAAGTGTTAACATTCCATTTCCTATTTGGCAAATCTTTAGACTTCAAATTCTCAAACTCATCTTTCAATACCTCCTTAGTCATGAAAGGAATCTTTTCAAAGTCATTTACATTTATTTTACCATCAGACACTAAATTAATTTTATCAAATAAGGCTTTATAATAAGGTACATTGTTATATGAGTGTTCCAATAATTTATCTATTTTTAACCTCGTAATTCTCTTTATTACCTTTTCAGTTGACCATTCCATTTTGTTCATAGTTTCATAATAATTCAAAGTATTACCATTATAATTCAATATTGTTTCTATGAGTTTACGACGTAATAATATTTTCAAATTTTTCCTCTCTCCTTTTTCATAGTGAGTATTATTGTCACTAAAATAAGAATTGCATTAAAAATACCACCGATAATACTATAGACTGCTATACTGGCAACTGCATTATAGTTTAATGCCACCCAAATCATTGCAACAACCCTTATTGTAAAAAGAATCATTTCATATGTTAATAATATCCTCTGCATCATAAATACTTGAATTATGGCTACAGACGGTCTGTTAATAAACCCAAAATATAGCCAAATAACGATCCACCTAGAATATTGTCCAGCTTCAATCCATTCTTCACCTAAAGTAAAAATAAATAAGGATGGTGAAAATAAAAATAGAATTAATGCTGGGATAAAAGCAAAAATACTGAGGGAAATCGTCATTTTAACTAATGAGTTACTTAATTTTTTTCCATTGTTATATGCTTCAGATATTTTCTGATAATATACCTGTTTAATTGATTCAGACAGGAGGTTTGCTGGAAGTTTTACTAATTTTAGCGCAAGTGCATAATAGCCTACAACTGCAGGACCAAAAAAAGCACCTAATATAAACGGAGCCATATTTTGTGAAATTGCATTTACAAATGCTTGTGTCGAACTAAATAATGGAAAGTCTTTATATTTTATAGCTAGGGATTTGACCGATTTTATATTTTTTGAGCCTAAAACTTCAGTATCTATATTTGGTGTTACTTTTTTTAAGAGGTATATGGTTGCTAAAATTTGACCTAATATTTGACCCCCAATTAAACCAATTGTTCCTACTTTGAACCAGCCACCAATAAGTTGAGAAGATATTAAACCACTAGACCTAATTACCCTAGAGTACGATATCCTTTTGTATTTTTTGTATCTAGTTGACCAATATTCCAATGTTTTGTATAGCCCTATAAAGAATGCACTAATTGGCATAAACCATAGCCATTTAGTAAGTTGAGGTGCATCTAGTAAACTAGATAAAAGTGGCCCAACAAAAGGATTAACTAAAAATAATACTATAGTTATTAGTACTGTAAAAAAAATAGAAAGGAAAAATATATTCGATGCATCTGTTTTTTTATTTGGGAGTACAATTGCCATTTCGTATCTTAACGTCATAATAGGTGTTAGGATACCCAAGATTGATGTATAATAAGCTAATACTCCAAAATCAACGGGGGTATAGAGCCTCGTTAAAATTGGTGCTGATATAATTGTTAAAATTTGAGCTAATGCAGAACCAGTTATTATTACCATTACGCTTTTAAAAAAATTATTTTTTTTCAATTTCTTTAGCACTTTTGTTACTCCTATCAACAAGCAATTTTATTGATTAATAACAGAATACCCTTTAATAATTATATCGATCTACTATACTTATGCAAAAACCCCCACAAATCCCTCTGTTGGGGTTCCCTTCAAATTATCATTGAGTTGTCTTTCCCATTTGTCTCCAATAAAACTATTAAGAACTTATTCAGAATATTTTTCTCTTAAGACCAGACTTACGTTTAATTTGCATTGTTGTATTCTACCCAATACTTCCATGAAAATATACTAACATCAAGATATTTTATAATTCTATTCAAAATTAAGTTTTCTACAATAACTCCAAACTTCAATATCAAAAACTAAAATAAACTATTTTATTTAATTTATCCCATTTGCAATTTAATGTCACTTTGATACCTTTATTCAAAAATACACTCTTTTATTGATGTTTTGTTATTTTAGTATTCAGTTTATTGATTAAGAGATTTAAACTCTACTATTATCAATATAATTAGGTCTTTTTATGCAATTCATTAATCCTTTGTTTTTTTCTAGAGCCTTAATTTCTTACCTATAGTGTTATACTATATTAGTCACACCCCGAACAAATAATTTAGTATCTAGAATTATATTTATAATTTACCACTACTCCGTATGTAGCAAAAGATCCTAGCATACTTAATTTCATTAGCATTCCTTCACCTAGGGATAAAGCAAAAAATGTTGTAAGTAACAGAATTGGTAAAAATGTAAATTTATCATTTGAATAAATTGCATACTTAAAGCTAAAAATGAAAGCAGTGCATAAAAATAATAAAAACAATATTATAGAAACCCATCCGTAAACTCCTAAAATTGCAATAAAGGTATTATGCGCTCCACGACCAAAATTCAAATAAAAATAATCATATCCGTTTCCAAATATACCAGCTTCTTGTATTGCAGTAATCCACATATCATCACGGTTCGAAAATACTCCTGATTCTCCTTCTGATCTTCTCTGGTTTTTATCTAATATATTGTTTACAAATACATCTCTTATTGTCCCAGGGACAAAGAGAACAATACTAATAATCATAATTGAAACTAAAAAATAAATACTTTGTTTAAATAACTTAATTATTCCTTTGTTGTATAATTTAACCAAATAAAGAAAAATTGTAATAAATACTAAAAGTAATGCTGTTAGAAAACTTGTTCTACTTGCTGAATATATTATTCCGACAAATGATAGTGCTGATAAAATTATTACAATAAAAAAATATATTTTCTTTAGTCTTTTTGAGGTTATATTATCAATTATTATTGAAAGAAACACAGCTAGTAAAGTAGCACTAACAGTTCCAAAGGAGTTTGGGTTATAAAATATACCAGTGTATGGCATTGAATTAATTCCATCGACTAATAAAGGAATTACAACTAATGGAAAATGACTTAAAAATATAGCATTTATTACTAAAAAATTTGATTCTCTTTTATATAATGAGGGGAAAATTAATACCAATGCCAAATATACAACAGCTAGTTGTAAAATTTGAAACATCATACTGATACTAGAATTATATAATGCTGAAGATAGTGCCCATAGTATAAAAAGGTAAAATAATAATGTACTTGTATTTTTTACATACACTTTAATATTATTATCTAATAGATAGCAAAAGAATAGTAAGAGTGATAACGGGGCTAGTATATTTTGGAAAGCCCTCCAATTATCAATCATTAATATAGATCCCGAAAAAAACAAAACAGATAACAACAATAAAATCGATACCTTTTTTGTAAACCTCATAACAATACCCCATTATCCCACCATTTTATATAAATTATTAGATATTATACAAACCATACATTTATGTTGTCTTTTATAAGTTATTTGGAAATAAAATATTTAGATATTGTTCCGATATTTTTTCTAAAGAAAAATCCATAGCCCTGTCTTTAAGGAGACCACTATCTTTAGGTTTACGTAAGTAATCAATTATAGCATTCGCCATACCAATTTCATCTCCCACTTCTACTAAAGTTCCAAATTTCCCATCTTCGAGTATTTCAGATGGACCACTTGGACAATTTGTGCTAACAACCCCAACACCGCAAGCCATAGCCTCAACTAGTACATTCCCAAACCCTTCCCAAGCTGAAGATAGAACAAATAATGATGCATTACTCATATATGCAAATGGATTGTTTACAAACCCTGGAAGTATAACATCATTTTCTAAGTCTAGATCTTTAACTATCTTCTCTAAGTGACCTCTTTCCGATCCTTCTCCGAGAATTACTAGCTTTGCTTTTACTTTTTGATTAACAATCTTAAATGCTTTTATTAAAGTAGGAAAGTCTTTTTGTGGAACAAGTCTTCCTACACCTAAAATTACATGGGTTTCTTCATAAAATATCTTATTATTAAGTTTTTGATATCCTTTCTCTAAAATATCCGTTGTATATGCTGGATTATAAATAGTAGTGATATTCGTTTCCGGAAGTTGACAATATGCTATTAGATCATTTGCAATCCCATTAGATATAGTTACCACCTTATCTGCCTTAGGGTACAATTTTTTTATAAAAAAAGGTATAAGCCTCAATTTATAGTTTCTAGAATTTCTTATTGCACTTGATAAGTGATTTCGTTCACTAACTATTACTCGAGTATTTACTCTGGAAAATTGCTTCGCTAACAAACAAATAATATTTGCTAAACTTAATGCTGATAAAATTACATCTGGTTTATTATTTTTTAAATACTTTATTAATCCAGGTAGAGCCATATAACCCTTTGAAACATTTAAATCAACTATTGGTAAATTATCAGGTAGTAACGAAATATATGGTCCTTTATACTTTGAAACTATTAACTCTACATTATACCCCTTATCATTAAATGACTTTGCTAAGTTTATGATCATTCTTTCTGCACCACCACCATTTAAGGTTGGTATATATAAAGCAATTTTGTTTTCAACCATTGTATTCTCCTAATTTTTTCATTCGTAGTAATTAACTCTCCTATATAATATAGATGTGGTTAACACAGTAATATTGAAAAAAGATCTATTAGCATTTTAATTTTATTTGAAAAAACTACACCAACTAAATTTCAATATTTAATACATACATTTCGATATTTATATTAAGATTAAATCTAAAAATTTAAATAGAAATGACTACCTCGCATTTCGAAACTATAGAAATACAATAGGTGCTCATAGAGATATGCAATATTAATATAAAATTAATTTAGTTATGATTTTTGTTTAATATTATTATTTAGGATCCAACTTATTTACTAACTCCTTATATTTTACAGTAGTCATTTCCCCTATCATTAACCAATCATATTTTCTAACTAGTTCCTTAGCTGCCAAACTTTTTTCTCGAAGTTTATTCTTCTCTGATATAACATGTAGTAACGCCAATTTTATTGATTGAACATTGTTGTCTGCAACCCAACCAGCATTCGAACCTTGGATTTCTTCTTTCATATTAGTACCTTCAGTAACCAAACATGGTAAACCATAAGACAAAGCTTCAATTAACCCCATAGAATGGCCTTCAAAACGAGATGTCATTATGAAAAAATCAGATTCTAATTGAATTTTTTCTTTCTCGTCATCAAATACTGCATCGTGAATCGATAAAACCCCATGAAGCTGTTTTTCAATTATCAATTTTTGTAGACTTCTTTTTGAACTATATCTATCAGGTCCATAAAGTTTTAGTACCACATTTGAATTTATTAATTCTTCACGTATTTGTTCACATGCCTCTACGAGTAGATCTAATCCTTTTTGATAAGTATCAATTCTCCCAATAAATATACCTTGCAATTGTTTTGAATTATTCTTCATTTTTTTTCTATCTTTAAACCCAATACCATTAGGAATTATAATAGAATTCTTATTCCAATTTGTTCCTGATTCATCAAGTTCATTAGTAGTTAAGTATTGAATTGCTTTCGCTCTTTTAAGAAACCCATTAAAAAATATTATATTCCCAATAATCTTTTTAATTTTCTTTTTGTTCCTTGCTTGTTTAGTTAGGGCACTTCGTGGAATGACAATATATGGGATACGTTTATTTAATACTTCATAATATATTTTGCAAAAAGGATATTCATAGACACCTTCAAATACTACTAAATCTGGATTATCAAATGGTTTAGGAAGGTATTTTAATTTTCTTCGAGGATAATTTGACAAATTATTACACTTTGTTTTTTTCAACCACTCATCTTTCATTACATAATTCAAATTGTACCAAAAAACATTATCATATTTTGATTGTGCTTCAATTTGACTTGGAACACTTTCATTTGGTCCCTGCCATCTATGTCCGGCTAATTTTGATATATATAAAATGTTCACTTTTTATCACCTTTAACTTTATATATTATAAACTAGTGTGTATGAAACAAAACATTAAATATTTATTAAATTATATGAATCAAATTCATAATTTGACTTATCTCTTAAGATAAAACATTTAACATTTTAATCTAAAAGAATAAGAGATACAGTGAATTTTATTGATCCCGTTACTCTTTGGAATTGTTTTTGTTTGTATTTAAAACAGCGTGTGAATATCAAAAATATTTACGCAATGTGCGAAACAGTTCTTTAAAATCAGATTAACTTAACACTGATTTTTTGTTTGAATGACTTAAAACATCTTGAAACTATAAGTAAAAGTCGTTACTGTGGATTGTATAACACTTCGGCAGAAAGGTGCACTAATTGAAACTAATTAATGATTATATCATTTGAACCATCCGATACTTTGAAACATTTTACTTTTGATGTCGTTCTTATTCAATAAATAATTCATCTAATTCCTGTAAAAAATCCCACTACTTTGAAATTGTTTTTGAGTTTACATTATAGATAAATCCTTAAATCTCAGACTATATTTATCCACTTTTAGTGAAGTTATATCATTAATAAGGTTTTATTAATCTCTAAGTTTATCATAACACCATTTTTTCACTAAATTTGGAAGTAACCTAAACACTATTGAACCGATTTTTAACAAATTATGCATAGGTGATAAAGTATTATAGCTAAATTGTGCCTTTGCAATTCTACATACTGATTTCCAACTTCCACGCTTCTTCTCTACATTTACTGATCTATAATATATTAATGGTTCATTGATATTAGCAACAATAATTCCTTTCTTTAAAGCCCTAGCCCAGAGTTCTGTATCTTGACTAGTGTAAAACTCAGTGTTATATATACCTATTTTCGAAAAAATCTCCCTCCTGAAAATAACTGAAGGATGAATAAAAGGACTTCTATAATGAAAGAACTTTTTCATTTCAGCATTTTCGACTGGCATTCTCTTTAAAAAAAGTTCATTTGTTATATCTTCTTTGAATTCGTAAGCCCAGGTACCAACTATACCAACATTCTGATGTTTTTCTAGGAAACCAATTTGTTTTAATAATCTATCATTTACGGAAATGTCATCTCCATCCATCCTTGCATAGTATTTTGTATTAGAATTTAGGATTGATAAATTTAGAATGGTTGGTAGACCTGAATTTTTTTCAGTTTTTAAATGAATTACGTTAGGTACTTTCTTTTTATATTCTCCTATCAGTTCTGTATGCAAATCACTAACAGGACCGTCCTGAAGAAGATGAATTACATCGGGACTAAGGCTTTGCTCAATTATTGAATCTATAGCCGTTTTTAAATGGTTTACATTAGAACCATTATGGAATGGAATACCTACGGTCAATGTAGGTAGAGTATGATCTTCTAGTTCATCAATGTTATGACTAACCGATTTCGATGTTCGTATTGGCATATATCTTTTCCCCTCATTAAAACTATTAACTAAATTTTATACCGACTGTTTTTGTTTTATATTTTTGGGAATCTGTTCTTCTTCAGCATAATTATCAATATTTCTTCTTCTCGTCCCATCCATAACACCTTTTCTCAATAAAACGTAGATAATAGTTTTTAGAAATATCTTAAGATCAAAAACAAAACTTAAATTCTCAACATAGTACCCATCAAGCTTAGCTTTCTCCCCTTCAAACAACTCATCCCTACCATTTATTTGCGCCCATCCTGTTACTCCCGGGTAAACATTATTAGCACCATGTACATCTCTTTTTTCGATTAATTCAACTTCATCTAATATAACTGGACGTGGACCAATGATACTCATTTCCCCTTTTATTATATTCATTAACTGAGGCAGTTCATCTAAACTCGATTTCCTTAGAAACTTCCCTACTTTTGTAACCATCCTGTCAGGATTATTAATCATAAATGTAGGTAAATTTTTTGGTGTTTCAACCTTCATCGTCCTAAACTTATAAATCATAAAAGGTGTTTTGTTTTTTCCCATTCTTTTCTGCGTAAATAAGATAGGTCCTCTTGAATCTATCTTTATCAATATAGCTATTAATAAAAAGAATGGTGAAAAGATAACTATTAAGAAGAAAGAAATAAATAAGTCCATGACACGTTTCCCAAAAGTTCTATACACAGAAACTCTCACTCCTTTACCTTTATATTTTTTATACTTATTTTCGAAGCGCGCTCATCACTAGATCGCAGCTGCTGCGACACCACTAGTCAGCGCCTTCTGTATATGTAATAGTTCAAATGGCACGTATTTCCTATTTGCACGTTACAAAAGTTTAGTAGTTTTCTCTATTTTAATTTTAAGATTCTTGTCCAACTTTTGTATATGTGGTATACTAACTCCATAGTAAAGTAGTATTTTTATCCCTTTTTTTCCTATCAAACTAAGTACTTTTTACTGAAAAAGTATCTAATACTTTTATTAATATAATTTGCTGTGCGCTATTACTTAAAGCACGAGGCTTTTATCCAAAGCCAATATGCTTCTAAACGTTCTAGTGTTATTCATGACGTTAAATACATACTTCACCCTTTAAGAATAGGCATTAAACCTAACCTCACACCGCACCAGTGGCGACTTGCGCCTAAGGACTGCTCTCTCGCATCCCACAGCATGGCCGAGTTCCCCCGTTGATAAAGGTTAGGGGGCGTCACCTAAACAAGTTGGTTAGTGGTTAGTTACTAGTTGGTTAGTGGTTATTGGTTAGTTATTAGTTGGTTAGTTACTAGTTGGTTAGTTATTAGGAAAGTCTTAAGTGCCGTTTTATAGAATAATTCTATACAGCTGATCCTAGAAACAACTCGGATGTTATAACGAACACCATTAACGTATTGGATTCAGTTTCTATTTTTTCAGCTAACAGAAGTAACCGGAATTTATTTTACTTTTACTAAACCGGTTTCTGACATGCTCGTAAAGGTAATATCCTTACTATTCGAGGCCATTATTAATCTGGGATATTGGCTTCCTTACTGGGATTCGTGAATAGAGTATCAGTTTACTAGTTTACTAAAATAAACCAAATAGTTTTTTACGTCTGCGGATAGTATTAGGTTGCTCCACCATCACATGTTTGTTATCAATAAGCAATTCCGCATTTTCCATATAAAAGTAAACAAAACTTTCTCCAAACTCTTTGTTAATCGTTTCATATGCTTTTTTTAATTGAAAACTACGGTTTGTAATATTATGTGCATCACTGGCAATAAAATGAGCCAGGTTCGAATCTATTATTTCTTCTGAAAAAGCTTTGATTTTTTTCCCGAAATGACCTGTAATGCTGGCAGCAGTGACTTGTGTCAATGCCCCATTTTTCACAAGATCGTATAACTTCCCCGGATGTTCTATCAACACACGGTTACGCTCAGGATGTACGATGACTGGCACAAGGCCAGCTAATTGGATGTTATAAAGAAGGTCGGCGGTGTACATTGGCACCTCGCCGGAAGGGAGTTCTACAAATAAATAATTACTCGTATTAAGAGGTAGAATGTCTCCGCGATGATAGTCTTCTATAAGTTCTCCGTAAAGGCGACACTCTTGTCCAGCTAGAATTGTAATGTCTAGCTTTTTTTGTTGTAGGATGATGTTTGCTTGATCGACAGCTTTATAAATGTCTTGCTTTTTGTTCACATAGCGCCCATTTTTATGATGGGGAGTTGCCACAATGGTCGTAATACCATCCTCCAACGCGGCCCGTGCCATCTGTACCATGTCTTCTGTTGTCTGGGCACCATCATCCATCCTTGGAAGGATATGACAATGGAGGTCTATCATGATATTTCGACCCCTTTCTTGCTCCTATGATATAAAAGTACTAGAAACAATGTTTATATCATAGCACTTTTTTGAGAAAAAATGGTAGTATACATGTAAATTTTTTGTAAAATTCTATTACTTATTTCTCCGCATAGTAGTAATAATAATGATTTCCTTTTGTATTCCGGTCGTTAAGCACTCCACCTAAAATATGGGCATCCACTTTCCGGAGGGATTCAATCGCCTTTTTGCCCGCTTCTTCTTCTGTTTTCCCGCTTCTCACCACAAGAATTACCCCATCACATAGTTTCGATAAGATTTGAGGATCTGTTACTGCATTTACTGGCGGCGCATCAAAAAGAACATAATCATACATTTTGCTCATCAAATTTATTAAATCTTTCATCGATTTTGAACCTAAAAGTTCACTAGGGTTGGGAGGCAATGGACCTGACGGTAAGACAAAAAGATTCGGTATGGACGTGTCATAAACTGATGCTTCGAACGTCGTCTGCTTCGTAAGGACATTTGTAATACCTATTTGATTTGGCAATTGAAACGTAAAATGATTCGTGGGCTTTCGAAGATCGGAATCCACAATCAGGACACGGTTTCCTTGCTGAGCAAGGGCAATTCCCAAGTTAGCTACTGTTGTGGATTTACCTTCACCTGGTCCTGAAGACGTTAACATAATCGTACGGACTTCTTTATCCACGGAAGCGTATTGAATATTCGTACGTAACGTTCGGTATTGTTCAGCAACAGGTGATTTTTGATTGAAGTGGGTCACTAAGCTCCGCTGCTTATCGGACACTTGCGCTTGTTTTTTTGTTTTTCTAGGCGCCATGTGAATCACGTCCTGTTCTGGTTTTTCTTGTAGTTGGGAGGGATTTTGTTCCCACATCTTTTTCATTAATGGATGAAATACTTCCTAGCGCTGGTATTCCAAGAACCGTTTCCAGCTGCTCTTCTGTCTTGATCGTGTTATCCAAAAATTCCAGTAAAAATGCAATTCCTACCCCTGCCATTAAGCCCACTACGAGAGCTATGGCCATATTTAAATTCGGATTTGGTCTAATCGGTGATGGGTTTGGGGACAATTCCGCACTGGAAAGAACGGAGACATTATCCACACTCATTATTTCGTAAATATCTTCCTGAAATACGGCTGCCGTTGTATTCGCAATCGCCACTGCTGTTGCTGGATCAGGATCTTCTACCCTGATAAATAGAACTTGAGAATCCCTTTCACTCCCTACCGTAATTTGATTACGTAATGCACCATAAGAACGTTCCAGGCCAAGTTCTTCAATAACAGGTTCTAAAATTCTCGGGGATGTAATTATTACATTATATGTATTTATTAGATCCATATTAGTCCGGAGGTCACTTTGTGTATAAAATTGTCCGTCTTCCCTCGACTGGTTAACGAGTAATTGGGTGGACGATTGATAGATTGGTGTTAAAAATCCATAGGAATAAATGGCACTTGCCACTAGGGCTACCACCGCCAGAGCAATGATCAATAATACCCTCTTTTTCAATGTTTCATATATTTCTTTCAGACTAATTGTTTCTTCCATGATAGCCTCCTAATACGAGATACAAGTACATTTTTCAATAGTTTTAATCCTAACTGATTTTGTAGGATTTGTAAATATCATGTCGTTAATAAACATTATTTGGATAATAGGTTGGAATGTTCGGATTTTGCTAATTTTCGGAGGTTGATTTTGTTCGTTTCGTTCGCTTCGTTCGTTCTATATAACAAATATACCATCTTCCTTCACAGGAGTATAGTACTATTGTGGAATTTGTCAGGAAAATTTACATTATTTTTACAAAAAAGGGCGTAAACTGTAAGTATAATGGACAGTATGAACCACTAGTCATATTTGAACAAATTGTGAAAAATGATTGTATTTGACTCAATTTCATACAAACTTATAATAGTAGTTTCGTCTTTTTAACCTTTTATTTGATGCTTCCCCGTTGGACGGCATCATCTCCTGCGGGGACTCGTCGGCATGTAATGTAAATAACACTTTCAATTAAGCTGCTTCATTCCTTTATCGTCCTCATTATTGGAAAATTTACATTGCTAGTTCGATTCTAGACGATTATACTTTACTTTAAATAAATCACTTATCCTAGGAGAATAGATTTGAAAAAAGCATTGATCATTATTGGGAGTATTTTGTTGCTCATTGTTGTTGCCGTTGGCGGCTATGGATTTTATCTATATAAAAACGTTCAAGATACCGTTTCTAATAGAATGTTCCAAGAGCTAGAACGAACAAAGTCGGAGCTGCGGGAAGTGGAAGTGAATCAGGAAACAGACCCCCTTTCTTTCTTGTTGTTGGGGATAGATGCACAAGATTCGGCCAGAGGTCGATCCGATACAATCATCGTCTTAACGATGGATCCGAATGATGGTTCCATGAAAATGGTGAGTATTCCAAGGGATACGTACACCGAGATTGTTGGCCGAGGAACACAAGATAAAATTAATCACGCCTATGCCTTTGGTGGACCGGATATGACCGTTGCATCCGTAGAAAATTTCTTGCAAATTCCGATTGATTACTATATTGCCCTTAATATGGAGGGTTTTAAAGGGATTGTGGATGCCATCGGTGGCGTTACTTTAGATAATGATATGGATTTTACTCAAAGTGGATTCCACTTTGAAGAAGGAGAAATTTCCTTAGATGGGGAAGCGGCACTTGCTTTTTCAAGGATGAGATATGAAGATCCCCGCGGGGATCACGGCCGAAACGATCGTCAGCGGCAAATTGTACAAGCGATTATTCAAGAAGGGGCACAGTTAGAGAATATTACGAAGGCCTTTACACTGATTGATGTGCTCGGAGATAATGTAAGGACCAATTTGTCGTTTGATGAAATGATTGATTTCCAAGCGAACTACCGAAACGCCCAATCGAATTCAGAGACGATCACGTTTGAAGGAAGTGGCGGAATGGATGGGGGCATTTGGTATTATTATGTCTCGGATGAAGAACGAAACCGTGTTTCCAATGAACTTCGGGAGCATTTGAAGTTGAATTAAGGGGAGAACGGAGTGCCGAAAATGGCACTCCGTTTTTGCTATGCATGGGATTCCTCGAACAATCATACAAAACATGTACATAAGAAAAGCGCAAGCTCCTTGGTCACGGGCGAAGTGCAAAAACTTATGCTTATCTCTTATAAAAGGAACCCCCATGGAGTTCCCCGTCTTTACGTATTCACTTTATAGAATACAAGAGATTTTGGTTATTTCTTTTCTTTTTCACCCTATTGTTAAAATACTCCTTATCAACACCTAACTGTTGGCTCAGTATTCGGCGAAATGTTCCCTGTTTTATTTCTCCACTAGACTTTTAAACAGCAACAGAAACATAATTAAAATCCCCATTTGGTTTGGTTTTTTTATATAAGGTCATCTCGGCTCCCATGCCTCACAAATTCATATCCTTCGTTCTCTAAGAATTTTCGTAAATCCTTCCAACTAGCCATAACAAATAAGATTCTTTATTCCTTCGAGATCTTCTTGAATTAAAACATTGATAACGATAGGTAGATGGGAACGGCGATTCGGCGCATGATAGAATTGTGTAAACTCATAAACTCATCATAATAAAGTTGTGCATAATCCATCAGTTTATATGCCATATCTTCAATTAACTTTTCCAGCGTATCTCCTTGAGCTACAAGTTCAGGATTCTCCAATAGGGAACCGGAAAAACCATACTCATCCTCTTCAAATTCCATATGAACGTTAGAGTTGGCCATTAAATCCATTAAATGTTGTTTCGATAATGATAAAATAAAATCACGATTTCTTGTAAACGCTCTAGGTTTATCGCGAACGACGGAATCAACAAACTCACTAAAATCTCGCCTAATGTCTGATGATTTTAATACACCTTGCATTATCAACTCCCCCTCCACCTCCAATTTATCTCAATTTATCATATTTATTCGCATTTTCGGTAATAAAATGTACAAGTTGAACATTTGGTACGTTTTATGTTTATTCAATCCCCTATTTGTTCTTGATCATTCTTCCATTTTCAGGAGTTATTTATTGTTTTTTTCGGGTAACAGGAATAACTTAAGTAGAATAATCATTCCAGCTTACGGAACTTTATTTTAAAGATTTCGATTATTCCTTATATCACTCCATTTTCACCATATCTCCCTCAGTTTCATTAATGCAAACCGTTTCCAAGACTTCACCGTTGGAACACCAACACCATATTTTTCACAAATATCCTTCGTGTTAAGTCCGTTTAAAATCGATTCCTTCACCCACAGTTGCTCCCGCTCACTTAGTATTGACCGCTTGAGCCAGTCTTCGATAACGATGCGCTGCTGATCATCCACTTGAGATTGTGTTCCCATAACTTCCGTCATCGTAAGTGGTTCCATGGGAAATTGATTTGTATTCCATCTGTTATCTTTATAAAGTGATTCTTTGATTCGACCGTACACATAACTTTTGGCATATGGGGCGAACGGACCTTGATTCGGATCATAGTTACGCCACGCCTCAAATAAAGCAATTCTGCCAATTTGCAGAAATTCCTCTCGATTATTTTGCAGGTTATACCTTCTGATCGCAGAGTATACGAGGGGCATATATTCCTCACAACATTCCTCAAACTCCCTCTCTTTTTTCTCTTTCTCTTCATTCCATTCTTTTTCCATGGTAGTCTCCTACCTGGAAGCGCACTTCCGCTTATTCCGCGGTAGCTTCAATGTAAAGCGCTTTTCTCATGGAAACGAATAACGAAACATCACGTTTGCTCTAACGAAACGTGATGTTTCCTCTAAGCGAAACTTCACGTTTAGTCTAGGAGAACTCCGAGTTTGATACAAATAGCTGTTTTAAACATAAATACTCTATCGAAAGTACAATCTTTTAGTTACTGGGTTTTTAGCTTATTTCTGAATCCGTATTGAAGTAATTTCTGCATTTGTATAATTCCTAAAATCTTTCGAATTCAACTCGGTGAAGTAAATACTCGAATCCGTTACTAGCGGACGCCTTCACACAAGGTACAAGTGCGACATCTGCTCATTCTTCGCAGTGTCTTCTTTGCCGCCGGGCACGGCCTCAGCCTCCACAACGCCAAAACCAGTCTTCAAACCTTGTTGAAAACTATGATCCAAAATTTTATAACACTTACATCAAAGATGGTATCAAGTGCTCGAAGGATTTAACTGAAATTTGGTAATTACAGTCCATGGTTCCTAACATTTAAACGGATATTTTACTCTATTTCTACTTAGAAACGGAGTAGAGTTTGAGGAGGCTTGCGGGTCGCACTTGTGCCTGTAGTGAAATCGAGTAGATGGATGGCATATCAACACCTATTCTCACGGATTCAGATTTATACTATTGCATAATACGTTTGAATTATGAAAGTGGGTTTTTAAACGGTTGTTTAAAAGTCGAATTTGTGTCGGATAGGTATGGAATTTCTGGTCATTTGTCGAATCAACTATAGAAGTCTCATGTAATATAATATAACGATAGTGTAAAATACCTATAAATAAGAAAAGTAGTTGTGGCAAATCACATGATTCGTATTTTCAAAGAAACCTTAAAAAAGGGGGGCGATGAACATGAACATCTTAGAAAATGTAAAAAATGTCTCTTTGGAGTGGATCCGGTCCAATTGGAAATCGATCTCATATTCCAATCACACGAAAAGTTTTACGGCACTTTTTAAAACCTTTCCGCACCCTGTTTTTCAATTGGACTTAAGCGGAACTGTCGTGAAGTTCAACCGTGCTTTGACGGACACTTTTGGTTACAGTAAACGGGATGTCTACCGTTATTTTCACACTTATTTTTCAGAACATTCGAAAAAGGACAGGGATCATTTTTTTCGCAAAGCAACGGATGGAACTGCCCAGCACTTCCATGATAAGGTTCAACACGAAAACGGGACTTCCATCGATGTGGAAATCACCTACCTCCCTATTTTTCAAGACAATCAGGTTATCGGCATTTACGGAATGATGAAAGATCTCTCCGCGATCCGGAACTGGCAACAAGAGGTGTCGAGGGCGAAGAACTCCCTCGCTGTCTCCAGCAAATTGGCCCCATTAGCCAGCTGGGAATATGAAGTGCGGAATGATCGTATGTCCTGGTCTCTGCCCCTCCTTCAGCTCTTGGGGATTAAGAAGCGGGATTATGCTCCATCTCCGAAAAAGATGGTTTCCTTTGTCCATCCCGATGACCGGGAGAAATATCGGGAAGTTCTCGACGAGGCGTTAAGTCATATAAAAGGATTTACTATAGAATACCGGATCGTTGGTCAAGGGCAGGAAATCATCTATGTGAGGGAACAGGCAAAAGTACTCGTTGATGAAGATCATATACCGATTTGGATAAGCGGCAGCCTCTTGAATATTACAGACCAACACGTCTTCAAAAAAGAAGTGGAAAAGGATAAGGAAATTCTTCAACTGATTAACTTGAATTTAGAGGCGGGCCTCTGGTCCTTTGATGTGATACATGGGCGGTTTGATCTCGTGTCTGATGGAATAACGTTCATAACCGGTTACCGGCCACAAGATTTCAAAACCTCCGAATGCTGGCTGTCCATTATCGTACCGGAGGATCAAGGGGATTATTTGGCTCGACAGCATCAATTATCAGAAGGAAAATCGTTGCATCATCAATACCGAGTTCTGGCGTTGGATGGGAAACATGTCTGGGTGCAAGATCAGACGATTCCCACGCTGGATAAGGATGGGAATTTAATCCGGCTCACAGGAATTGTCACGAATATTAACTCGCAGAAGGAAGCGGAGAGTAAAATTTCCCACATGGCGTATCATGATTATTTAACTGACTTACCGAACAAACGGTGGTTTGAAGAAAAACTGACGAAACTAATGGATTATGATGGCGTGGAAAAACGGCCGATCGCTTTATTGGATGTTACTTTGTCCCGCTTGCATATCATTAATGAAAGGCTTGGGGATAACACCGGGGATGAGGTGTTGATCCAGTTTGCAAAACGGATCAGACATATCTTGCCGGAAAAAAGCTTATTTGCTAGATTCGGAGGAAGTGAATTTCAAATTCTTCTCTGGGATTATGAGGAAGAAGAGGCAGCAATTACGTTGGCCGAGGACTTGTTGAAACAGCTAAACACTCCCTTTTTCGCCAATAAATCTGAACTATTCATTGGGGCGAATATTGGGATCAGCCGTTATCCTAATGAAGGGGAAACAATCTCTGATCTTCGGAAACATGCCATTTCTGCTTTAAAGATGGCAAAACGAAAGGGGCGGAATACATTTGAGGTGTATTCCCCTGCATCCAATATTTCCAGTTATAAACTTTACGCCATGGAACGGGACTTATGGAAGTCGATTGATAAAGGGGAACTGTTCCTTGAATTTCAGCCTCGGGTGAAGAGTTTTACCGGGGAAATGGTGGGGGCAGAAGCCCTTGTCCGTTGGCGACATCCGGAATGGGGTGTTATATCTCCGAAGGAATTTATTCCACTGGCGGAGGAAAACGGGTTTATCTTTGCATTGGGGGACTGGGTGCTGGAGCAAGTTTGTCTTGTCCTGAGACGTTGGGACCGCCTTGACGTTCCTTTCGTTCCCATCTCAGTTAATCTGTCTGCCCAACGGCTGTTGCGAAGTGATTGGGTTCGATTTGTGGATCAGTTAGTGTCGGATCGTGGTGTGAATCCTGAATGGATTGAATTGGAGATTACAGAGAGTTCCCTCTTGCATTATGAGAAGGAGATCGTCTCGGATCTGGAATATTTGCGTGGATTGGGGATAAAAATCGCGTTAGATGATTTCGGTACCGGCTATTCTTCGTTGCGATATTTAATAGATTATCCGGTGGATACGATTAAGATTGATAAATCGTTTGTGGATCATATTGGAAACAATAGTAGTAACCAGGTCATCCTAAAGTCCGTTATTCAAATGGGTACAGATCTCGGGAAAGGTGTGATTGCTGAAGGGGTGGAAACGTTGGAGCAACTTGATTTCCTGAAGCGGAATGGCTGTCCGGAAATTCAGGGGTATCTCTTCAGTAAGCCGGTACCTGAGCATGATTTGCAATTAATGTTGCATGCTGGAAAATTGAGCCCCGTGACGGAAGGGGATGGAAAGTGGAATGTTGCTCCAAATGGGAACAGTCAGGATCGTCTTGGTAGTCATGGTAGTCAGGATCGTCATCTGGCAGGGGACGGGAATGGTGCCATTCCTCATGTGGGTGTGGGTGTACATGGCTTTGGTCAGGGGCCTTTGGAAAGTGTAGCGATTGCACAACCTCAGAAGTTTTTGGGGATGCCAGGTCATCAGGTGGAGCAACTAGTTAAGAGTGCCACCGCTGAAAATTCGGATGATCATTCCCTTTCCTTCTACTATCCCTTAAAGGCTAAGTTAAGTATTATTTCGATTCAGGGAAAGGAAATCGCCTTAGGCTATACGAAAATTTTAGTCCAACGAATGGATCAGAGGCAATTAACTTTATGCTCTGCCATTAATTTACCAGTACGAAAGGATTTTATTTACCTCTTTAAGATTTCGATTATGGACACAGAGTTTTGTTATAAAGGGGTGATTGTCCAGAAACGGGAAGTCAATGATTATTATGAATATGAGTTTGTTTATCAGTTCGGAGAGGAAGATGGGAAAAAGTTGGAATCAAGAACAGGTCAAGAGAAGGGTGCTGCCGTTAGTAGCCAGTCCCAGTCCGGGGAGAGAAACCATGAAGGTTCGGGGGGTTCGGGGGGTTCGGGGGGTTCGGGGGGTTCGGGGGGTTCCGGGGGTTCTGGAGGTTCTGGAGGTTCTGGGGGTTCTGGGGATTCCGGCGGTTCGGAAGGTTCAGGGGGAGCAAGTGGCTTGGGTGGTTTATCAGGGGCGGTGATCCCTGGAGATGCCAAATCGGTCCAACGGTTATTATCAATTCTTACTACTCTGATGCGCCAACATCCAACGATTCCAGATCTTAGTCTAACGGTGAGTGGCGGAAGTGATGGTAATATTGTCAATCGTGGGAGTATTGATAGTATTAGGGGTGCTATTGGAGAGTATTTAAAGGGTTGACGGCTTGCGGTGGTAGGTTTGAAGTGGTGGTTTGAAGTGGTGGTTTGAAGTGATGGTTTGCGGTGGCGGTTTGCGGTGGTGGTTTGAAGATGGGTTTGAAGTGGATCAAGACTGAATGTTCGAATGCTAAGCGGGCAAGCGGGAATCCATAATGGCCAATGAGCTTATTATGATTCCCGTTTTCAGTGAGGTGCCATCATATTTTTCCCAAATAAGAAAAGTGCAAGCGCCTATGAACACGAGCGAAGTGCCCCGCAGCGAATATGAAAAAACTGAAAAAGTTTAAAACCACTTTTTCAGTTCCTTTTATCTGTATGGCAATGGCTGCGCTCGTCGCTCGCCTGATAGGAGAAAACCACTCCTA
>NZ_JAHQCS010000142.1 GCF_019042215.1 Evansella tamaricis
CGTAGAGTGGTTAGACCGGCCATTTAGATCAAATGATCTTATCCGAATGCACGAAAATGCCTTCCGCTTTTATGGAGGAATGTCCATTGAAATAGTCTATGATCAGGATCGTTTACTGGCAGTCAGTGAAAATGCCGGAGACCTTATCATGACAGCAGAATTTACAAAATACCAACAGACAAGAAAGTTTAAAGTATATCTTTGTAGGAAGTCCGATCCACAGTCAAAGGGAAAAATTGAACAGGTAGTAAAGTATGTAAAAATTAATTTTGCGAAGAATCGTACTTATGATAATTTAATAGATTGGCAGAATTCCTGTATGAGATGGCTAAAGCGAACAGGGAATTATAAGGTCCATCATAATACAAAAAAAAGACCCGTTGAGGTGTACGCCCTGGAAAAGCAACACCTACAAAAGGTCTCTGGAACTTACATTTTTGAAGATATCTTCGATTCTAGTATATCAAGAGATATCCACAAAGACAATATCATTCGGTTTGAGGGCAATCGTTACAGTGTACCTCGTGGTACATATCGAAAAGGCGCACCGAATATTGCCTATATCGAAACTGATAATGAGTATTTATATATACGGCTACAGAAAAACGGACAAGTCCTGGCACAACATAAAATTGCGGAAGGAAAAGGAGAGGTGATATCGGATCCCACTCACCGGAATCGCAAGCAGACCAAACGCGATCTTCTCATCCAGCAGGTGGAGGAAATGTTAGATAATAAAGAATCTGCAAAGTGGCTCGTCGAGCTGTTATCTGAGCAATACCCTCGTCATATAGTTGATCAATTGAAAGTGGTGCAATCCGTTATCTTGAAGTACCCTGCCTTCGTTGAAGAGGCAATTAATGAAATGAGACGTCTGCGACTGACAAGTGCAAATGATTTACGAGATATCGCCATCTCTTTGGAAGTTCAAAGCCGAAGGCAAAGAAAGAACTCGGAAACTTTAAATGAAAAATATAAGGACCTAGTAGCACCTGAGCGAAAAGAGGACATCTATTTCAGTGTTCTTCAGGGAGGTGGAAATAGATGAGCCAGCCATACGAAGTACTTCAGGATAAGTGTCGCACCTTGCGATTAGCGGAAACTTCTAAAGAGCTGCCAAACCTTCTAAGAGAAGCAGAAGCAAAAGGATGGACATATTATGAGTTCATCCATGAAATTCTACGGCATGAATTGAGCTGTAGAGAGAGAAAGAACAGTGAAAAACTGATGAAGTGGGCAGAATTCCCTGAGGTTCTGACATTTGAGAATTTTCGATTGGAAGAACAGACAGCGATAGGTGAAAAACAACTAAATGTATTAAAACAACTATCTTGGATCGATGAATGCTTTACCCTAATTATGATGGGACCAACAGGTGTAGGAAAGACTCATCTGTCGACAGCCTTAGGCATCCACGCCATCGAGCACGGCTACCAGGTATCTTTTATATCCATGGATCGTCTAATCTATGTTTTAAAATCAAAAGAGTACTTAGGCAAGTCTAGGACGAAATATAAGCGAATCACTAATTCTGACCTTATCATCATTGATGACGTTATGTATATGGCATATGAATCACAGGATGCACACTTGTTCTTTCAGTTCATCTATGAAATGTACGACAAGGCAGCGTTCATCCTTACATCTAACAAGGGTCCTGGGGAATGGGGAAAGTTCCTTGGAGACCCAACGTTAACTACTGCAATCTTAGATCGCCTTCTTCATCGTAGCGAGATCTTGACCTTTAGTGAAGAGCAAGACAGTATTAGGATGAAATACAGAAAAGCATTATTTGACAATCAAAAGGTTGAATCATAAATAAGGGAGAAAACTAAAATGAGTAGTCTTAACGCAGAAGAAGCAATTAGTTTTTTTAAATCCTACGGATTTAGAGTAGATGAAGAATCGGTGAGGGAATGGATCAAGGACAACAATAAGATGGCAAATATGCCTTATAAAAGGCGCCCTATCGTTGAGAATGATCTATATAGATATAATGATTGGTGCAAGGTAAAAGGAACGGCCTATGAAGAAGGGATCGATGACAGAACGAAAGTTGCCAGACTGTTAACGGAGAATTCCCTACTTAAAAAAGAAATTGAGAAGCTAAAAGCAGAAAAACAACAATTAGAAGAATCACTAGGACTGAATGATTGGATTTAGAAGTGAAAAATCCCCTGTCTTTATGACAGGGGGATTAAAACTGAAGAAGGCAGTAACCATTATTGAATAATCAAGTGTTGAATCTTAATTGATGAAAACTGTTTAAACTTATTTATCAAAAACTGTTTAATTCTACTTGACGGTTACAGGTGTTTACATTTTCGACATTATTCGATACCATAATATAATACAGTATAATAATTAAAAGTATGGGGGTCAAGATATGATTTGGTATTTAAGTTATATAATTATCTATTTTTTATTTATGTTTAGTCTTGGTTTTTACTATTATACAAAGGTTAAAACATCAAAAGATTACTTAATTGCGAGTTGGAACATGGGTTTTTGGTCAATTGTAGGAACTATAGTTAGTACATTCTGTGGAGCAGCCGTGTTCATAGGGTGGGTAGGGATGGGTTTTACCGTAGGGCTATCAGGTTTTTTTCAATTTGCACTTCCTGCAGTAGTTTTCAGTATTTTACTTATTGCTATATTTGCAAAACCACTTAGAAGACAAAAACTATTTACTATTGCAGAGCTGTTTACTATAAGGTTTGGTGGGAAAACTGGTATTATTCCATCTTGCTTGTCTGCATTTATATATTCTGTTCCAACATTAGCACTCCAGATGGTTGGGATGACTACTGTATTTACAATTGCATTTGGTATGGAAGTAAATACAGGGCTTATTATAGCATTTATTTTGATTTTGGGTTTTACAGTCTTAGGGGGATTACCTGCTACAATTATTACTGATGCAATACAAAGTATTGTATTAGTTATTGGAATACTTAGCCTCTTTGTAGCTAGTATTTATTACGGTGGTGGTTTAAGTGATATACTTTCTAATACACCTATCGAATACATATCACCTATTGGACCTAATGGTTTAGTTTCAGTATTGCTCTTCGCACTATCTGTTGGTCCCTTCTATCTTATCTGGCAATCTACCTGGCAAAGAATTTTTGCATCAAAATCTGAGTCTGTAGCACAAAAAGCTGGTATTACAGGTTTCCTGATTGCTGGTGCTATTTCTATACTTCCATATTCAATTGGTGTTATTGCACGTAATTATGTGCCACATGATATAAATCCAGATTTGATTTTCACTTATGTTACTGTTGAGCTATTACCTCCACAAATAGGGGGAATTGTATTAGTAGGCTTATTGGCTGCGTTAATGACTGGTGCAACTTCATTTATTTTACAGGGTAGCTCAAACCTTACTGTAGATCTGTACAAGCAATTATTAAATAAGAATGCTTCTGAAAAGAAATTGATGATTGCATCTAGAATCACAGTGGGGATTATATCGTTATTAGGGTTACTAGTTGCGTTTAATTTAACGGACATTGTTAGTATGTATCAGTGGGCTCTCAGGCTTTCAGCTTCGACTTTAGTTTTCCCATTCTTAGCAATAATGTTTTGGAAAAGGGTAACTAAGATCGGTGTAATTACTAGTATGGGTGTAACACTTATAGCAACATTAATTTATCCTTATTTAAATATTGGAGTAGATCATACTATCTTTGGACTATCTATTTCATTAATTACTATTGTTTTATTTAGTTTATTTACAAAGCATTCAACTACAGAACAAGTTCGAGCAGTTTACTGGGAAGACTTAGATTCAAAAAAGAGAGTAGTGTCATAATAAATATTAAAGAGAGGACTACTTTTACCTAATGACGAATATTGATAAGCTTATTGTAAATGCCAATATATTAACTTTAGATGATAACGAATCATATGCAGGATCAGTTGCAATTGCGTCTGGTGTAATTTCTCATATTTGGGAGGAACAATATCCACCTTGCTTGAACGATCTAAAGAATAGAGATGATATAGAAATCATTGATGTAAAAGGAAAAACTATACTTCCAGGTTTTATTGATACACATAATCATTTATTAATGTATTCTCAAAACAGAGCACAGGTTAATTGCTCATCACCTCTAAATAAAAACATAAATGATTTGTTAAATACACTTGAAAGGTATATTAGCACTAAAGCTATAGGAGAGTGGGTTATCGGTTGGGGATACGATGACACCTTGTTAGATGATCAACGTCATCCAACTAAAGTTGATCTAGATAAAGTGTCACCAAACAATCCAATGCTTATCAGACATATATCTGGACATTTTGCAGTTGTTAACTCAGTAGCATTAAAATTAGCTGGAGTTGATGATAATGTAAGTGACCCTAGTGGAGGACATTTCGGAAGGGACAATAAAGGTACTTTAAATGGAGTTTTATACGAGTTTCCAGCAATGAAGCCTTTTGATGACATTCTACCTGAGTATTCTCAAGATGACTTAATTTCTTTAATTGAGCAAGGAGCAGAGGATTATTTATCAGTTGGTATTACAACGTCAACAGATGCTGGTGTAGGTCTTGTTAAAGGGGATAGTGAGTATGATGCTCATATTAAATCAGTACAGTTAGGAAAAAACCCTTTAAGAATGAGATATATGATTCTGCATAATTTACTAAGTCCTGGTTCTAGATTTGAAAATTTAAGCTTCACACAATTAAAACAAAAAATTGAACAAGATACAAATGGAAGAGCAACGTTGGATAGTGCAAAACTCTTTCAGGATGGTTCAATACAAGGTATGACTGGTGCTCTTCGTGAACCATATTTTTGTGATATGAATCATTTTGGAAATTTGATACATGATCAAAATTACCTTAACGAGGAAGTATATGAATTGCATAAAAGAGGTTTTCGAATTGCTATTCATGGTAATGGTGATAAGGCAATCGCATCTATTATAGAATCCTATTCAATGGCATTAAAGAGATTACCTAAAGCAAATCACCGACACAGAATTGAACATGTTCAAACAGCTACTAAAGAGGACTTAAAACAGATGAAAGAACTAGGGATCGAAGCATCGTTCTTTATAAATCATGTTTACTACTGGGGAGAGCGACATAAAAAAATTTTTTTAGGTGAATCTAGAGCTAAAAGAATTAATCCACTAAGAGATGCTATGGATCTAGGGTTTAAATTCACTTTACATTCAGATTGTCCTATAACACCAATTTCCCCTTTATTCTCAATTTGGGCAGCGGTTAATAGGAGAACGACTGAAGGAAGTGTACTGGGGGAAGATCAAAAGATTGATGTAATTACCGCATTGAAGTCGATGACAATATATGGTGCATGGTTGAATTTTGAAGAAGATATTGCAGGGTCAATAGAGATAGGAAAACAGGCAGATTTTATAATTGTTGATAAAGATCCTTTAAAAGTAAATGTAGATGATATAAAGGATATATCTATTTTATCGACTTTCATTAGTGGTAAAGAAGTTTACTCAAAAAAACAACAAAAATAGCCTCATCCAGTGAGGCTTTTTTTGTTGGAATTATTTAATTATCGTCTTTAATAAAAATTGGTTCAAGAGTAGTATCTTCAGTTAAATTAATTTCTATAGTAGTGGAACTATCAAAAATATTATCCCCCCACCCAATAAAGGAATAACCTTCATTTGGTTCTGCAGTTATGGTAATGGGAACACCATTAAAGTATATTCCGGACCAATCATTTGGGTTTTCAATACCAAGTGTTATCACTTAAAGATACTGTGTTCACTTTTATTTTACCATATGAATTATGATACATGACATGGAGCTTTGATGTACCGCTTAAGTTAAAGTGCTCTATAATGTGCTGTCTGACTATGCCAGGTCTATTTAAAGCAAACTCTCTCATGATATCCACATTGTCAAGCCACTCTTGGTAAGTTGTAGGCATACCCCATCTGTCAATGTGCCTTGTCATTTCAGGTTTAATCGCTTCTTTAATTGTATCGATATTATCGATTACCCTTTCGTGAGAGAAAGTAGTATTTAAATGATCTGCAAATTCATTAATAAAGTCTAAAGTAAATGAATCATTTTCCAATAATGCTCTTAATAAGAAATTAATCCTCTGATCACTATTTCTATGGTGAAACTCATCGGTTACCATTTTAAGAGTATTGTGAGAATAGGATACATAACCTAGGGAACGATCCACATCAAAAACTAACCAGCGCCACCTTCCATCAAGTTGCGGGAGAAGATTTTCTTCGTTTTGAACATTCTCGTATCTCCAAAATCGAATATTCTTATGAGGCCAATCTGTGTTAGCATTGTAAATTTGTAGTATAAAATAAGTAAGGAAGTTTTGTGTATCCATCATGGTATTTATATGGTTATAGTTTGTCTGATCTTGAAGACTGTTTTTACTAATAAAATTTAACATTTCCTCATAATGACCTAGTCCGTCTTCTAAACCTTCGTAATAACGGCCTTGTCTTTCAAGAATGGTATAATGCTCCCTATCCAATCCGTGTAATGAGTTTCTAAATAGTGTTTATCAAGTCGGTCCCTTAAATTGTGAATACCCCAGTACTCCCCATTAATAAATAAGACAGTATGTCGATAGTGTTGTGTATCTAAACCAAGTTGATGAATCAAACTTTGCATAGCACCATCACGAAACATTGTTAAGCCCCAGTCATTACCTGAGTCTCCAAGGATTAGACGGTTAAAATCATCTATTCTTTTTGTATTAAAAAACTGATAATTAAACCTGCTAACGCCGTAGTCACTTCTGGAGTATAATCTCAAGGATTTTTGACCAAATCTTCTAGTATAGTCTCCGTGAATTCTCGCTCCTGCGTTTTGTGAAAAAGTCGGTTCTCCATTCGTCTCAAAAAATTCTATATGGACAGGTCGTTCCCATTCACTTCCTGTTTGATAATAATTACCAGAGCTGTCAGGATTATTCCTTTCGGGATCATAATTAACTCCTGGAACATAGATCCCGATTTCATCATCAAAAAAATTGTCTGGATTGGTTGAGAGTGAAATAACCGGAAGAGTATACTCCTGATTTATGAAATATGTATTAGTAGAAACCCCACTGACTATTTTTTGATTACTAACTATTACAGCACGAACCACTGTAGCTTTTAATATATTTTCAACGGGGTCATTCCAGCCTCGCCAATTCTCAACAAAAGATGTAGGAATATTGGCTATTTGATTGGGAAAACATTTTTCTCATTTATTAAAATTGATTCCGTATAATGAAACGTGCTCTCAGAATTATTGGATGGATCTGGTTCAGATCCATCCAACGTGTAATAAATGGCAGTATCAGGAATTGGAGAAGTTCACTCTAACTCAAATTCTGAAAAATAAAAACCTCCAATATGCGAGAATATAGGTAAGAGGGTTGAGGATTCTAAAAAAGTACCTGGATCAATATCAGTTTCATTAATTATATCGTAGTAATCCAGTACAGGCGAGAAATCGGTTATCGGATTACCTTCCAAGTATAGACGATCTCGCAAGTTTTCAAGGTCTCTTAATGCTTCAATATCGGAAACTTGGTTGTTCCTTAGATTTAGATCACGAAGTATATAAAGACTAGACAGTGGAGATATATCCTGAATATAGTTGTCTCTAATGTTCAACTCAATCAATGATTCAAGATTGGATATTGGTTCAATATCTCTTATAAGATTTCCCCTTAGGTTAAGGTTCTTCAGTTTTGTTAATTCACTAAGATAAGAGATATCTTCAATATTATTATCTCTTAGGTCTAATGAAACTAACCCAGTCATATGTTGAATTCCTTCGAGACTTTCGACCTCCATACCCCGAATACGTAGCTCTTGAATATCTACTAATTGATCTGCCCTTATTTCCCCTCTTTCATAATTAAGCTCTGCTCGAATGGCAGCCTCCAGATTTTCATCTGCAATGATCGGCCCTGAGGCAACAAAAAAGACTAATATCCATCCAAAAATCAAAACAGGGATAAGCAAAAGTAATGAGATCTTTGTTTTCTTATATTTCATTTTTCCCCTCCAATTAAAGATTTTATGATTTGATATTTCACAGAAATAAGAATGGATTCTATGTATATTCTTTAGAAAAGCTACATTCTCGTATAACATGAAAAGTATTGCTGAATTAATAGAAAAAAATCTCCTGAACTTTAAAGTTATATAAAAGAATGTCCCAAGTCGTTTATTAACTTGGGACGTAAGTTAGTAGGGTCGGTTAAGATATATTAATTTACTTTCGTAAAAATAGGCTCTAAGACAATGTCACCATATAAATTAATACTAAGTATTTGAGAGGTATCACTTATATCATTTCCCCAACCTTCAAATTTATAGCCTTCTTTTGGTTCTGCTGTTATTGAAATTGGAACATCCTTAAAGTAAACTCCAGACCAATTACTTGGGTCTTGAATTCCAGGAGTTTCAGTACTTATATTTAACGAATTAATCTTAATGGTTCCAACAGACTCATCTGCCTTTACTGTAATGTTTACAGTACCGCTTAAATCAAAATGACTTGCGATATGTTCTCGAACATAAAGGGGACGGTTACTAGCAAAGTCTCTCATATTATTAATCCTACTATGCCAAGAATTTAATGAAGCATTTAGTCCCCATCTTTCTCTATGTTCAATAATCTCGGGCTCATATAATGATTCAAACTTATTTATGAGGCTATTTACTTTGTCTGGTGAAAACGTTGTATTCAGATGGTCGGCAAATTCATTAATAAATTTGTTTCTAAATTCATAATTCTCTAATAAGTTTCTAAAGAGTGAAGTAGACCAGTGATCTCCCCTTGTTTCAAATAAATATTCGAGTGTATCATGTTTATATGCCTCGTTTCCGTGGAAGGCGAAGCCATGATCAGTGTCATATAAAAGCCAACGCCATCTGCCATCGTAAGGAAACGGCTGTCCATCTTCATAATTTCTTTTTGTTCTCCAATACCTTATATTACTTTGTGGCCAATCTGTATTCCTGAAATATATTTGCGAAAGCATATAAGTAATATAATTATCCGTATCCATTAGATTAGTAACATAAGCATATTCTTCAGGACTAGATAAATCATTATTTTCTACATATTCCATCATTTCCAGATAATGCCCATTGTCTCCTTGTTCACCCGTATCTACTTCTGCATTACTTTCTAAAACAACAAGGTCATCCCGCTCAATTCCGTAATTGTGTCTAAAGTATCTATGGTCATATCTTTCACGGATATTGTGGATTCCCCAATATTCTCCGTTAATAAAAACAATAGAAGGCCTGTACGCTTGTGTTTCGACTGATGTGTGATTTACTATTTCTTGCATTAGGGCATCAGCAAACATGGTACGCCCCCAATCATTCCCTGATTGACGTAGTAATAAGCTACTAAAACTATCATTACTATCATCACCGAATATTGAATAGTTAATTACGTTACTCCCATAATCATTTCGCGCATATAATCTCAAAGATTTTTGTGGAAAACTTCTGGTGTAGCCACCATGTATTCGAACTCCTAGATTTTGCGAAAATGCTAGTTCTCTATTAGTTTCAAAAAACTCTAAATGTACCGGCCTTTCCCATTCTCGTCCTCTTTGTTCGTAGTTTCCGGTTTCTCCGATTTTAGCTTCACCTAACTCTTCTAGTTCAGGGTTATAATTTACCCCAGGAACATATATGCCTATTTCATCATCAAACAAGTTTTTAGAATCAGTTGAGATTGAAATAACAGGTAACGTATATTCAGCATCTACAAAATATGTTTGAGTTGTAGTATAACTGCTAAAAAAGCTGTCTTCATTAACTATTTTAGATCGAACTACGGTCGCTTTGGTAACATTACTTTCTGGTTCTCTCCACTCTCTACCTCCACTTAAGAAATTTGTAGGAATATTAGAAATGGTATTTGGTTCTTCTGTTCTATTTTTTATTGTTATAGGTCCTGTATATTTTAATGTCCTTTGACTATTATTCATAGGATCAGGTTCAGAACCGTCTAAAGTATAATAAATAACTCCCTCCTGAATAGGAGAAGTAATTTCCAATTCGAATTCAGAATCATAAAACCCCCCTGGGTGAGAAAAGCTCGGTGTGTTACTTAGAAATTCTTCGTCAAACTCAACGTCAGTATCATTTATTTCCTTTAAGTAGTTTGATATAGGTGAGTAATCTGTAATAGAATTTCCTTCTAAATATAATCTGTCCCGTAAGCTTTCAAGGTTCCTCAGCGCTTCAATATTTGTTATTTGATTGTATCGTAAATTTAGGTCGCGAAGTACAATCAGATCAGAGAGGGGAGATATATCTTGTATGGAATTATCCCTAAGGTTTAGCTCAATCAATGACTCGAGATTCGCGAGTGATTCAATATCCTTTAAACGATTTCCCCTGAGATTAAGGTTTTTCAGTTTTGTTAATTCACTAAGATATGAGATATCTTCAATATTATTATCTCTAAGGTCTAGTGAAATTAACCCAGTCATGTGTTGAATTCCTTCAAGGCTTTCAATTCCCATCCCTCGAATGCGTAACTCCTGAATATCTATTAGTTGATCTGCTCTTATTTCTCCTCTTTCATAGTTAAGCTCTACCCGAATAGCTGCTTCGAGATTTTCATCCGAAATAATTGGTCCTGAAGCTACTGAAAAAGCTAAAATCCAACCCAAAAATAAAACGGGAATCAGTAAAAATAACGAGATCTTTGTTTTTTTATGTTGCATTATTTGCCTCCGTAACAAAATACAATATGTAATTTAGAGATTTACTTTTACAAGTATTGTGGATTATAATATACTTCGTTAACAATTTACAAACTACACAATAATAATACATTCTTTGCATTAATTTAACAATCTTTACTTTGAAATTCCATATATTAACGTAAGCATTGTAAGATTGGATTGGAGGGGGAAGAATGGCAGGGGAGATATTTAGTAGATATGAACTAAAATATTTAATCTCTTTTGAGGTTTATCAGCAGTTAGCTCAGAAACTACAGGAGAGAATGACTTTTGATAAGTACGGAAGTGACGATGGAAAATATAATATTATTAGTCTTTATTTTGATTCTCCAGATAAACGAATATACTATGAAACAAGGAACAAATTAAGGTTTCGACAAAAACTTCGACTTCGAATATATAATTCTGCTACTCTGGAAGACAATGCCTTTTTTGAAGTGAAGAAGAAATATAAAAAAAGAGTTAGTAAGCGTCGCACAAGTATAGTCTTAGGGGATGCTTACAAATATATTTCCGATCAAATAGAAGAAGGTCAGAAAATACGGATTTCAAATCCACAAATTTTTAATGAGATTGATTCCTTTCGAAATTTATATAATTTGAAACCAGAAAACATTGTAAGCTATGATCGTCAAGCGTTTGTTGGTGTGGAAGACATGGATTTACGGGTAACTTTTGATTATAATCTAAAGTGCAGAAACAATGATTTGCGTATTGAGAATGGTCCAGACGGATACAATTTTGTTGATCCAAACCTCGTTGTACTTGAGGTGAAAGTGGATCATAGTGTCCCATTATGGTTATCTCGTCTTTTAAGTGAATACCGTTGTCCGAAGAAGAGTGTTTCTAAGTTTTGCACAAGTGTTGACTTATTAGACGAACAGAGGGAAGAAAAAGGGAAATTTGAACCTATTGTAGTTATATAAAGGAGAGTTTATATGGAAAGTCTTATGAATTTAATCAGGCAGTCAGATATGACAACACGAATGACAATTGTAGATGGATTTTTTGCCGTATTTCTTAGTTTTATTTTAGTATTAATTATTACCAAGCTATATAAACTAACCTACAAAGGGACAAGATACTCACAGTCCTTTGTACACACAGTTATTATCATGGGTGTGGTGGTATCCCTCATTATGATTGTTATTGGAAATAATATTGCAGTTGCTTTCGGTCTCGTTGGTGCATTTTCCATTATTCGATTCAGAAGTGCTATGAGTGATCCTAAAGATATTGCATTTATTTTCTTCGGAATGGCTGCAGGGATTGCCTGTGGACTTGGTTTCTATTTATTAGCAATTATCTTTACGATTACACTATCCATTTTAATTTATGCTTTGTATTTATTTGATTACGGAAAACGTGAAGGGGAACCTCGCACCATGAAAATTACTGTTCCGGAAAATTTACAGTATGAAGGTGCATTTGATGATATTTTTGAGAAATATCTAGTGGAACAAACTTTAACCCGTGTACAAACTACTAATCTTGGTACGATGATTCAGTTGGAATATGAAGTAGTGATGAAAGATGGCATTAAGGATAAAGATTTGATTGATGCTATTCGAGAAAGAAATTCTAACTTAAATATCTCTATTAATTATGCTAAAACAGTTACCACTTATTAATTTTTAAATTAACGTTTATTGGGTATACTTATTTTAAGAGAACGAATCATATACAACTTGAGTTCAACAATAACTCAGGTTGTTTTCTTTTTTGGTCCCTGTTTCATTGACATAAAACGGCATTTTTTATAAACTAACAAAGGTAAACATAAATTTCTTTTCAATTCTGAGGGGATTTGTTATGAGACAAAAAAGACAACAAAAAAAGACGAAGAAAAAAATGAAACCTATATACAGGGTCTTGCTATTAACAGTGATTGTCCTTTCATTTGCCGGGATTACTTATGCTGGTTTTGTGGGTGTTAAGGTCTATCAAACTATGAATAAAATACAGGATACAGACTTTGTAGAAGAAACAGAAGAAACTGATTATGAAATAGAGGACTTGGACCTGACAGCGAATAAAGTGGAAATAGAGGAACGGGTAAGGAACGGGAATACGGTGTCTGTTATGATTGCAGGAATTGACAATGTCCACGGAAGAATGTCGGGAAGATCCGATGTTCTAATGGTTGCGGTGGTGGACCTGGATACAAATGAATCATCATTAGTTTCTATTCCTAGAGATACTTACGTGGAGATATACGGCACAGGAGAGTATGACAAGATAAACCATGCCTTTGCAGATAGTGTCAATACGTCCGTAAAAACAGTGGAGAACTATTTAGATATTCCAATTGATCATTATGTAGCGATTAATTTCACAGGATTTGAACAGTTTATTGATTTTATGGGTGGGATTCAATTAGAAGTGGAACGCTCTATTTTTCATAATCTTCATCCTGATCGAGTTTATTTGTATCCTGGAGTTCAAACGGTTAATGGCAAAAACGCCCTTGAATACGTTCGTTTCCGAGCAGATAACGAAGGGGATTTTGGACGGAACCGCCGACAGCAACAGGTGATTAAGGAAGTTCTTAATCAGAGTACGAATTTACGTACTGTTACGAGAATACCAGATGTATTAGACATCCTTGGGGATAATGTGAGAACGAGTATGGACATGAATACAATGTTCAGCATGGCTAGAAACTTAAATTCCTTAACGGGAGATAATGTGGAATCATTACGCCTTGTTGGCGATGGTATGATGAAGGACGGCATATACTATGTGGAAGTGGCAAAAGAGGATCACCAGGAAGTAGTCGC
This sequence comes from Evansella tamaricis, assembly GCF_019042215.1. Lineage (GTDB taxonomy): Bacteria > Bacillota > Bacilli > Bacillales > Salisediminibacteriaceae > Evansella > Evansella tamaricis. Next base: position 13,531 of record NZ_JAHQCS010000142.1, read on the forward strand.
TGCCCTTCATGAACGCATGCAGATTGAATATGTGACTGTTAAAGTAAACGAAGATGAGTTAGTGGAAAAAGCATTGAATGACTACTAAATAATAGAGATAATCCAATTTTGCTAGATTAGCTGATTTGGTTTATCTCTTTTTTGTTAGGCTACAATTCAATGGGATACGAATTTTTTTCAAAAAGAAAAAAGTCGGATAATCCCGACTTATTGTTAGTAATCAATGAAACTATTGATCAAGTGTTTCTGTGCCTTCCAACTCTTCTTCCACATCATAAACATCTAATACAGATGGATCTTTTAATCCAAGATGGACATGTAAGCGATCGGATATTTCCTGTACGGATTCTTCTCTTAATTTGTAGTAGTAAATGGCGTTTTCATAATGATTGTCTCCTTCTAAGCTTAAGGAATCAATATTGTCTAATTCCGTTGCGAAGGAATGCATGGATAAAATGTTATTAAAGGTAATATTAGTGTTAAGATTTCTCTCGACACTATCCATTATTGGTCCAAATCTGGTAATTGTTGATAAACTTGCTCCTTTTCGAATGATCGATTCAATAACTTCCTTTTGGCGTTCCCCACGTCCTAAATCTCCTTGAGGATCTTGTTTTCGCATTCTTACATAGGCAAGTGCTTCCTGTCCGTTTAATGTTTGTTCCCCTTCATAAATGGTAATCGTGCCATAAGTGGCATTATCTTTTTCCGTAAAGGTGAATGGAGAGTTTACAGTAATACCGCCCAATTCATCAATGATTTCCATAAACGCATCAAAATTTAACGAAACAAAGTAGTCCACCGGAATACCGAATAGGTTTTCCACCGTATCCATGGTCATGTCAATTCCCCCAAAGGCATGGGCGTGGTTGATCTTATCCACTGTGCCATGTCCCACGATTTCTACCATCGAATCCCTCGGGATGTTCAACATCTTAATGGAACCTTCCTCAGGATTAAATGTGGCTAAAATCATGGCATCGGTACGTCCGCTTAAATCGCCATCCCTCGTATCTAATCCAACAAACAGAATGGATATGGGATCTTTATTTGGGTTGACTACGGTTTCCCGTAAATCCGATCTGTCGCCCCGGTCCAGTTCGTGTTGAGCACCCGCCGTTACATTATGGAGCTTCCAAACAGAGTAAGCAAACACACTTCCAGCAATAAGGAAGAGGCCTAAAAAAGTAATGAGAGTAATTTTCATGTACTTATTCCTAGTCCTCTTTTTCGTATTTTTTTGATATTCAGTTCGTAATTGTGCCAATGTTAGACACCTCTCTCATACTTAGATTCTATGCATCTATTATATTTGACGAATTTAGGAAAAAAAAGATTCACTTTTCTAACCATTAAAGTATTTTACACCAAATGAATCTAGGAGTAAATACATTATTTATGAGGTGGATTGACCCTTCCACAGGGCGTATTCCCCATTAATCAAAAAATATGCAAGAAAGTCATATTTAACTTGTCATAAAAATGTGATAGTTTTAAGAAAAGTAGAGAAAGTGGTGGAAATAACATGAAAGATGTCAAATGGGGCACCCCAATCAGCATTGCGTGTCTAGGGATATTTCTATATGGTTTAGCAGCCTTGTTGGACACCATTTGGAAGTATTTCCTCAGCTACGGGTAATCCAACATGAGAGAGGTGAATACAGTTATATGAAAAAGGTAGTAGGAGCTATAGTAGCACTTGTCATATTACTCACCTTCCTAAGCTTTAGTCATTCTTCCTTAACCCCTGTTTTCGCTAATGCAAATGAGGTTGGTGAAATTACGGCCACTTCCTTAAACGTCCGCGAGCAGCCAAATACAAGTTCCAGAATCATTGGCAGTTTAAGCCGCGGGACTTCTGTGGAGTTACACGAGAAAACTGGCCAGTGGTATAAGATTCGTTTGAATAATCGTTGGGGTTACATCCACGGGGATTATGTGAAAGTTGTAAAATCCGCCAGTGCCAATAGTGGAAGTATTATTGGGAAAGGAGAAGTAACGGCCACGAGGTTAAATGTCAGGGATCAGGCGAGTACAAATGGAAGAATTGTGGGCAGTCTGAATAGAGGAGCAAAAATTGATTTATACGAAAAAGTGGGACAATGGTACAAAATAAAAGTTAATAATAATTGGGCGTTTGTTCATGGAGATTACTTAAAAGTAACGGGGACTAGTTCCAACAGTGGCTCCGGTTCATTATCCGGAAACGTTATTGGGAATGGTGAGATTACCGCAAGTCGTTTAAATGTGAGAGATAAGGCTAGTACTAGTGGAAAGATCATCGGCACTTTGGTGAATGGTACGAAGGTGGAGTTTTATGAAAAAACTGGTGCTTGGTACCGAATTCGCGTTAATAACTCCTGGGGTTATATTCACGGTGATTATTTGAAAGTTAGTTCTGGCTCTTCTGGAACTGGCACAGGATCTAATCCTGGTTCTAGTACATCTCAAATAATCGGTAATGGTGAAATCACAGCCAGTCGTTTGAATATTCGAGATCAGGCCAACACAAATGGGAGAATAATAGGAAGTCTCGAAAGAGGAAAAATAGTCGAACTACATGAAAAGGCAGGGCAATGGTTTAAAATTAAATCTGGAAATGGTTGGGGCTATATACATGGTGATTATGTAAAAGTCACTAATTCTGGCAATGGTTCCTCTAATTCAATTGTAGGTGTTGGACAAGTAACTGCTAACAGTTTAAATATTCGTGCTCAAACCAGTACCTCTTCCGCCATTGTTGGAAGTCTGTCCCGAAATACACAGGTGGATTTATATGAGAAAGTTGGTGACTGGTATAAAATTAAAGTGAACAGTGGCTGGGGTTATATTCATGGATCTTATGTGAACGTTACTTCAGCAGGTTCAGGCTCAAGTGGTGGATCTAGTTCGTCAGGTGGGATTAGTGGCATCGATTTAACAGGGAAAACAATCTTCCTTGATCCAGGTCACGGAGGAAGGGATCCCGGGGCTATCGTGAACGGTGTTTATGAAAGCCATATTGCTATGGATATATCAAACCAACTAAAGGGGAAATTGGAGAGTACCGGTGCAAAGGTAGTGATGAGCAGAACCAACGATACATTTGTTTCATTAAGTAACCGTGTAACCCTCGCTAATAACTCTGGTGCAGATATTTTTATTAGTATTCATATGAACTTTTTCAGTTCAACCAGTGCAAGTGGAGTGGAAATGTTCTATGATCGAACGTATCAGGGAAATAACAGTCACAAGCTGGCTAATGCTCTACAACAGCAAATGGTACAGCAAATGGGTCTTCGTGATCGGGGGATTAAAGAGCGCGGTTTAGAAGTGGTGAAGTATACGCGAATGCCTGCCGTATTGGCAGAACTTGGGTTTATGTCGAATCCAAATGATTTGTCTATGTTATTAAATCAACAGGATCAGATCACGGATGCATTGGTTCACGCCATCGATTTATACTTTAAATAATGGTAGGAATTTTTTTAGACGGTGATGTTCACTATGGTGAACTATTGCCGTTTTTTTATTGTTTAGGGAACTAAAAGTTGGAATGAATGTGGATAAGTTTATTGTCCTCAAAAGACATCCAGCTCCAGTGCTTTTCTTATTTCATATATCATTTATATAAAAGTAGTAGAAATTTTGGTATTTGTCGAAAATACAAGGAAAGGTATGATTAATTAAATACTTGTAAAAAATTAGACACTACTATAAATTAATAAGGGAAACATTTTACAAGAGGATGTGTCAGAAAATGAAAATAGCAGTTGCAGGAACAGGCTATGTTGGACTGTCCAATGCAGTATTATTAGCACAACATAATGAGGTCACTGCAGTCGATATTGTTCAAGAAAAAGTGGACATGATTAATCGGAAAGAATCACCAATTGTGGATAAAGAAATAGAAGAATTTTTAACCACGAAGGATTTAAATTTAGTGGCGACAACAGACGCGGAGAAAGCGTATCGTGATGCGGAGTTTGTCATCATTGCTACCCCAACAGATTACGATCCTGATAAAGACTATTTTAATACAAGCTCTGTAGAAAAAGTCATCGACACGGTTTTATCGATTAATAAAGATGCCATTATGGTTATTAAATCAACGATCCCTGTAGGTTACACTAAAGATGTAAAAGAAAGGTTCCAGACGGATAATATATTGTTCTCCCCGGAGTTTCTGCGGGAAGGGAAGGCTTTATATGATAATTTATATCCATCACGAATTATCGTTGGGGAACAGTCGAAACGTGCAGAGACGTTTGCTGCCCTATTAATGGAGGGAGCTATAAAAGAGGATGTCCCTGTTTTATTCATCAACTCAACGGAAGCAGAGGCAGTGAAGTTGTTTTCCAACACCTATCTCGCCTTGAGAGTTGCATACTTTAACGAGCTGGATACGTATGCGGAAACAAAAGGATTGAATACGAAACAGATTATTGAAGGTGTCGGATTGGACCCTCGGATCGGAAGTCATTATAATAACCCCTCTTTCGGTTATGGGGGGTATTGCCTGCCGAAAGATACGAAACAGTTACGGGCTAATTATAAAGATGTTCCAAATAAAATCATTGCTGCGATCGTGGAAGCGAATAGTACTCGAAAAACACATATAGCCGATAAAATTATGGAATCCAATCCAAAGGTGGTTGGGATTTACCGTTTAACGATGAAAACAGACTCAGATAATTTCAGAGCATCTGCGATCCAAGGAATTATGAGTAGGTTAAAGGCAAAGGGAGTTGAAGTGGTTATTTATGAACCGGTGTTAGAAGAGGATACTTTTGAAGGTTCTAAGGTCATAAAAGACATTAATGAATTTAAACAAATCTCTGATGTGATCGTGTCAAATCGTCTATCGGAGGAGCTAGCGGACGTGGAAGAGAAAGTGTATACAAGGGATTTATATAACAGGGATTAACTAATAAATTCATGATAGGAGATGGCAAACGGAATCTGCGGAAGAGGGTTCGAAGTTCAGTAGCCATCTTTCCTGTTTTATTAATCAAGATTTCTTTATTATAAAGTGTTCTTATAGGAGTGATAATTCATGAAGGTGCGTAAAGCGATAATTCCAGCTGCAGGACTTGGAACTCGATTCTTACCTGCGACAAAGGCACAACCGAAAGAAATGCTGCCGATCGTGGATAAACCTACGATTCAATATATTGTGGAAGAAGCGATTGAATCAGGAATTGAAGATATTATAATCATTAGTGGCCGAAGTAAGCGTGCTATTGAAGATCACTTTGATAAATCTTACGAACTAGAAGAAACATTGTTAAAGAAGGAAAAAATGGAGATGTTGGAAGAAATTCAAGCCATTTCTAACCTGGCAAACATCCATTATATCCGCCAGAAGGAGGCATTGGGGTTAGGACATGCTATTTCCTGTGCCAGTCATTTTATTGGTGATGAGCCATTTGCGGTTCTTTTGGGGGATGATATCGTTCAAGGAGACAAGCCTTGTTTAAAACAACTGATTGAAATATTTGAGAGATATAATTCTTCTGTAGTAGGTGTGCAACCTGTCCCAGATGAGGATGTATCGAAATACGGAATTGTAGCACCAAAATCAATGGAAATTGAACCTGGTGTTATTCATGTGGAAGATCTTGTGGAAAAACCGAAAACAGAAGATGCTCCATCTAATTTCGCCATCATGGGAAGATATGTTTTACGTCCAGAGATATTCCGTATTTTAAATGAACTACCTCCAGGAGCAGGGAATGAAATTCAACTGACCGATGCTATTAAAAAGCTGAATGAAGAACAAGTGGTCTTGGCTTATGAGTTTGAAGGTGACCGATATGATGTGGGGGACAAACTGGGCTTCGTGAAAGCGACACTGGACTTTGCCTTACAGCGGGAAGATTTGAAATATGATGTCATGGCTTATTTAGATCAGATTTCGGAAAAATTGAAAAGTAAGAGCTAAGTATTCAAAAACCCCTTCTCGACGGAAGGGGTTTTGTTGTGGCTTAAAGACCTTCAGCCTGGCTTGTTCTTGTTCTTATCCGTTTCTTGCTCTTCCCACTCGGAATCTAATGAATGGAGCGCAGTTGGTCTCTCTAACCCCATATGCACTTTCAAAATCGTTTTTACATCGCGGAGGGAGGTTTCTTCCAATTCATAATAATAAATTCCGTTAATATTAACCCCTTTTCCATCCAGTGTTAACGAATCAATATCGTCTAGGCTTGTAGCATAGGAATGAAACCGGACAAGATGATTAAAAGAAAGGTTTGTGTTCATATGGTCTTCCACACTTGCCATTAAAGCGCCAAACCTTGTGATCGATTGGAAACTGACAGCTTTTTTAATTAACGCTTCTAACACTTCTTTTTGTCGTTCCCCCCGGCCAATATCACCCCGTGGATCATGTTTTCTCATTCGTACATATGCCAATGCTTCTTCTCCGTTTAATGTTTGTCTCCCTTCATAGATCGTAACGGCACCACGCTGATCCCTGCTGTTGCTTTCGGAAAACGTAAAGGGAACGTCCACTTCCACTCCCCCAAGCTCATCAATTATTTCCATGAAAGAGATGAAGTTGAGAGTAACAAAATAGTCAACGGGTATATCCAGTAAATTTTCCACGGTTTCAATCGTCATATCTACCCCGCCGAACGCGTGAGCATGGTTAATTTTATCCACTTTCCCACGACCGATAATATCCACACGTGCATCCCTTGGTATATTAAGCATGTTAATGGAATTGTCATCGGGATTAAACGTAGCTAAGATCATTGCATCTGTCCGTCCCCTGAGGTCTGTATCCCTGCTGTCCACACCAAGAAAGAGGATGGAGACAGAATCCCTACCAGGATCAACCGCATCTTCCCGTAAGCTTGAACGATCACCTCGCTCCAGCTCCAGTTGTGTGTTGGAGGCTACATTCGCCACTTTATAACCCATATATACAAGTGTCCCTCCAGCAATCAGGAAGACACCAATAAGAATGTAACTTGCTATTCGTAACAATCGTTTAAAGGGAGTCTGCTTCTCCCGTCTTTTTTTGATCCGTGAGTTCGCCAAGACAAGACTCTCCTTAAAAATAAAGTGATATGTCTTTAGTATGGACTTCTTTGACGAAGGTATAAGTGAGAATGTTATCCCCTATTCATAAATAAATTTTCACAAAATATTTCGAAAAACTAATAAATTAAATTGATTTTTGTCTGAATTTTTTGTATTCTATTACTATGTTTAATTTTGGGTTATTTTGTTGATATGTATCATCAAAACCGTTATATTCGCAGAAAATAGTCGAAAAGAACCATAGAAATAATGTAAAATTCGGTTACAAAATGTTGAAATAAGAGGTAAAATAAGGATAAATGTTTAGATGAATACAAGTAAAATTTTTTTGATGAAAAATAGGTATTCAGTAATAGATCAGTAACACTTAGGGGAGGTGTTAACTTGACACCGAAAACGGTTTCTGTATTCAATATAGTGAACAAGGAAAAGATGGATTGTCCAGGTTTAATGATTGTGGACAATGAAGGAATCATCCGTTTTTTAAATGATGATGGAAAAAGAATATTAAATCACCGTACCAATATCAAGCAGGGAGATAATGTCCTCACTACGACTTTAGCACCATTTTTTTATCAGGAGCGAACAAAATCCTTACAAGGTATTGGAAATGATTCTCCCCTTACGTTAAATGTGGAAAAAATGAACTTGACAGAAGAAGATGATCATTTATGGGTAGGAACACTTAGAGATAAACTGGAGGACATGGTATTTCCAATGAACACAGATTGGGATGTTCAGACAGAGCGGCTCGTTCAGCAGTTAAGTCTCCGTTATGCCCATGAAATCCTTAACGCATTGACACCAGTCTACGGCATTCTTCAGATGCTCAAGAAGGATGAATCATCTGATAAGCGGTCTTCTTTGATTGAATTGGCCCAATCGGAAATTGAAAAGGGAAAAAATTATGTGAATGATTTTTTAAATATCAACTATCCCACTCTACCGAATCAGACATGGATTCGGGTCGGGGACTTACTGAAGTACATACAGGAAAAAATTGAGAAGCAAGCGCCGGAATTTATTCCCCATTTATCTTGGGAGATCCTCGGAAAAAAACGGGATGAAGTTTTTGTGGATGTGAATCAACTGCGAATGATGATTCAACTGTTAGTAAAAAAGTGGATTGACTTTGCAAAAGTTCCTTCAACCATTCATATTATTTTTCAAACAGACATCAGGGAACAATTTGCTGTAAGGATGAACATGTTGGACGAGGAAGGTATTCCATTTGAAATTGATGATGAATTTAATTATTATCTTCATTTGACCGACCGTCTCTTGAGACAGTGTAATGGCAAATTGACGGTTAAGGAAGGGCTGGTTCTCGAATACTCCATGGAGGATGTCATCCATCAATCGAAAGTTGCCGAGACAGGGGTTTAAGATAAGTTTAATTTATATTTAAAAAGAATACTGGAAAAACCACCTTGGTCGAGGTGACCTCAAAACGTTAGATTTTGTACGCTAACTTTGGGTTCATTGGACTAAAGGTGGTTTTTATGTTTTTTGGTAGGGGGACGGAGGACGGACGATTAGTTTGACTCAATATCTTGCGCAAATTTACTGCTGCGCCACATCAATCTCCAAATATTCCACTCCGATTTTTTCAATTTGACCTTGCCCACTCGTTAAATTGGTTATCCAGTCTTCAAATGTTTCTTCCTCACCAACATTTACATAGGTTTCCACATGAACTTTTTCTAAATAATCCATGTGGTGCAGGATGTAAGGGGAGGATCGTAATTCGTTCTCCAACTGTCCAAGAAAATGGTAGTCAATGGTAATTCTATATTTTTGTGCCAATTTCCGTTCCACTACACCTGTTGCTGTAATTCCTTCCGTTGTGGCGGAACCATAAGCCCGGATCAAACCACCGGCACCTAGCTTTATTCCCCCAAAATACCTGGTGACAACGACCACCGTATCTTTTAATTTCCGTTTCTTTAACACTTCCAACATGGGCACACCGGCTGTCCCTGATGGTTCCCCATCATCATTTGCCTTTTGAATATGATCATTTTCTCCAATCAAATAGGCAGAACAGTTATGGTTCGCCTTCCAATGCTCCTTTTTAAGTTCTTCGATAAACGATTGTGCCTCTTCTTCTGTTGTTACTCGCTTGACGTGTGCAATAAATCTTGATTTTTGTATAATAATTTCATGTTGTCCTGAACCCTTTACAGTATAATAAGATAATAGCATGTCCATTTCTCCTTTAAGAATGTTGCTGGTTCCGACCTTCCACTCGTCTTTTGGATGGATTAGATTTCAAAGCCGGAAAGTTCTGTTACATCGTTAGTTTTAGGGTACGGATGAATGCTCAAGGAGTCAAGAATGTGAAGACGTTCCAGTTTATGGGGATATAGTAAGTAATCTCGGAGGGCACTGAAAAAGTGGGCGGTATGAAAATTGTATTTTTGTAGGGAATTGGATAGGATTATTTTTAATTTGCAGGAAAACAAAGATTTGATATCGAAATATATACAGTTAAATAGTAATGGAATAACAGTACCATTTTTTTCAAGGAAGTAAGTAACAAATTTTTTCAAAAAAAAATAAAAAATAGTACTTTCCCCCCATAAAAATCGGGGAAGTGGCGAATATAAGGGTAGGCCAAAAAAGGTCTACCGTTTTACTTCAATATGATCTATGTTTTGAAAGCGGGGAGACAAATGGCTGCTAATAATACGATACAGCAAGTTCTTGAAAAAATGATAGAAACTGTTGATGACAGCAAAGAAAAGATTTTTGAAATCGGAGAAGAATCGCGAAATGAATATAGCCAATTAAAGGCGGAGTTAACTAGTATTCAAACGAGCGTCGTAGGAGTCATTGAGAAAACGGAACGGATGGAAGTCCATTCCAGGTTCGCTCGAAATCGCCTGGCGGAAGTAAGTAAGCATTTCGGTGATTATACAGATGAGGAAGTCCGAAAAGCATATGAGCAGGCAAATGATTACCAAGTACAGCTTGCAGTTATGCGTCAGGAAGAAAAACAGCTTCGGGAGCGAAGGGATAATATTGAGCGCCGTTTAATGAAGCTCAAAGATACCGTTGAACGTGCGGAAACGCTTGTGGGCCAGATTAATGTGGTGATAAATTATCTCACCGGTGATTTAAAGCAAGTTTCCGAAATGGTAGCAGATGCTGTAGAAATGCAAAAATTCGGTTTGAAAATTATTGTTGCTCAGGAAGAAGAGAGAAAGCGCCTTTCCAGAGAGATTCATGATGGACCTGCTCAAATGATGGCAAATGTCCTGCTCCGTTCTGAGATCGTGGAGCGGGTTTACCAGGAACACGGCATTCATGAGGCTTTAAAGGAAATTCAGGATCTTCGGGCAATGGTCAAGGAATCCCTCGGGGAAGTTCGCCGCATTATCTACGATTTGCGGCCGATGGCATTAGATGATTTAGGTTTAATTCCAACCCTAGCCAAATATTTACGTAATATGACGGAGCGAACGAACATGCCTATTGTCTTTAAAAATGTAGGCCGCGAAATCCGACTTCCGTCGGAATTAGAGGTTGCCATCTTCCGATTTATTCAAGAGGCCGTCCAAAACGCTTATAAACATGGAAAGCCCAGTGAAGTACAAGTGAAGGTGGAACTAAAACCAACGAAAGCCATTGCGATCATTAAGGACGATGGAATAGGGTTCGACACCGAGGTTAAAAAAGAGGGTTCATTCGGTCTTTTGGGCATGCGGGAACGTGTAAATATGCTCGATGGGGAGTTGAGTATAAATTCTAAAAAGGGATCTGGGACTTTAATTATGGTTCAAATCCCGATTACCGGGAAAAAAGTCGGATAAATTTTATCAGAAATAAGATATTTGTCGCATTTAATTGTATAATGGTCAAGTCGAAGTAAAATAAGAAGGAATTTTCCACAAACGAATAGAAGTGTATATTAAAATGTCAAAACATGGTTGTTTTATAATAAGCTTTTGGGTTGTTTTATAATAAGCAATTGGACGTGAGCTTTAATAGAACAGAAGTTCAGGGAAGTCACCCCTGGAGGAGGAGAAAAATTATGAGGGACAGAGAGAAACCGATAAGAATCGTTTTAATTGATGATCATCAATTATTCAGGGAAGGTGTAAAACGCATTTTAGCGATGGAGCCATCCTTTGATGTGGTTGCAGAGGGAAGTGATGGGGAAGTTGTTTTAGATATCGTCCGCAATCATCAACCGGATGTTGTACTCATGGATATTAATATGCCGAATGTTAATGGTGTCGAGGCAACTAAAAAGCTAGTGGAATCATTTCCAAATGTGAAAGTTCTAATCCTCTCCATTCACGATGATGAATCCTATGTTACCCATGTGTTAAAAACAGGGGCCTCGGGCTACTTGTTGAAGGAAATGGATACGGATGCCCTTATCGAAGCAGTGAAAGTTGTGGGAGAAGGGGGAGCATACATACATCCGAAGGTAACACATAATTTGATTAGTGAATACCGCCGACTGGCAAACGATGATAAACCTGAGGCTGAAATTGGATTCCGGGAAGTGGAGTACCGCAGACCACTCCATTTACTGACGCGCCGTGAGTGCGAGGTTCTTCAATTGATGACGGATGGAAAAAGCAATCGTGCCATCGGAGAAGCCCTTTTTATTAGTGAGAAAACAGTAAAAAACCATGTAAGTAATATTTTGCAAAAGATGAACATGAATGACCGTACCCAAGCAGTAGTGGATGCCATCAAAAACGGCTGGGTGAAGGTGAACTAAAAACTCTTTGATTATGGGAAGTTGGGAAGTTTATTTGACCTTGACGTGAGCGCTACATGAAGTACAAAAATAAGTTAGTTACGGATTAGTTAAGCTTAATTAGTGATTGATAAATATTTTGCATAATTAAGCTGTGAGTGCCCGGCTAGCCAAAAAAATTAGTTGCAAGATTAGCTCAGTGAGTGAATCGGTCGTTATAAAAAGTTGTTGTGGAATTAGCTAAAGTGAGTGCACTGCTAGTATATTGTTTTTGTACAGCTAGTTCGGAGAGCGAGCAGCTACAGTTTGGCCAGCTAGTTCGGAATATGAGTTGCTAGAATATGGACAATAAGCTTAATGAGTCAATGGCTCGTTATAAAAATTAGTTGTGGAATTAGCTAAGTGAGTGAATGGTTGATAAATCATTTTTCACAATTAAAGCTCAGAAGTAAATGTCATTATTATTATTTATACCGATCCAAACTTCGTAGTTTCTTTTAGCTTATATTTGCCGTTTAATGCTGCACGCAAAACAAATAGATAAATTACGGCAGGGTAGCAGGAATTTGTAAAAGGAATCAATATAGCATGATTGCGGGCCTCTGATGTTGGTTTAATACCAGTATCAGAGGTTTTTGATTTTTAGAAGGTGGACGTGAGATGTGAATGTTTGTTCTCTTGGGGGAAGGGACATTTTTAATTAAAGTGGAGGGAGTCTCTCCTAGTAATTAGACTGTATGATTGATTTGATTATTGTTAATTTGGAGAATTGGAGGAGAAAAGGTTTCTCATTTGTCCGAACGGAGGGTGAGTTCGGACAGTTGGAGGAGAGCAGGAGTTTGAATTTTCCGAACGGAGTTCGAGTTCGGATAAATGGAGGAGAGCAGGAGGATGAATTGTCCGAACGGAGAGCTAGTTCGGACAAATGGAGGAGAGCAGGAGCATGAAATGTCCGAACGGAGAGTGAGTTCGGACAAATGAAGGAGAGCTGGAGCATGAAATGTCCGAACGGAGAGCAAGTTCGGACAAATGGAGGAGAGCAGGAGCATGAAATGTCCGAACGGAGAGCTAGTTCGGACAAATGGAAGAGAGATGGAGTTTGAAATGTCCGAACGGAGAGCAAGTTCGGACAAATGGAAGAGAGATGGAGTTTGAATTGTCCGAACGGAGGGCAAGTTCGGACAAATGGAGGAGAGCAGGAGGATGAATTGTCCAAACGGAGGGCGAGTTCGGACAAATGGAGGAGAGCAGGAGTTTGAAATGTCCGAACGGAGAGCGAGTTCGGACAAATGAAGGAGAGCTGGAGGATGAAATGTCCGAACGGAGAGCTAGTTCGGACAAATGGAAGAGAGCAGGAGTTTGAAATGTCCGAACGGAGAGCAAGTTCGGACAAATGAAGGAGAGCAGGAGCTTGAAATGTCCGAACGGAGAGTGAGTTCGGACAAATGAAGGAGAGCAGGAGTTTGAAATGTCCGAACGGAGAGCGAGTTCGGACAAATGGAGGAGAGCAGGAGTTTGAATTGTCCAAACGGAG
>NZ_JAHQCS010000143.1 GCF_019042215.1 Evansella tamaricis
CGTAGAGTGGTTAGACCGGCCATTTAGATCAAATGATCTTATCCGAATGCACGAAAATGCCTTCCGCTTTTATGGAGGAATGTCCATTGAAATAGTCTATGATCAGGATCGTTTACTGGCAGTCAGTGAAAATGCCGGAGACCTTATCATGACAGCAGAATTTACAAAATACCAACAGACAAGAAAGTTTAAAGTATATCTTTGTAGGAAGTCCGATCCACAGTCAAAGGGAAAAATTGAACAGGTAGTAAAGTATGTAAAAATTAATTTTGCGAAGAATCGTACTTATGATAATTTAATAGATTGGCAGAATTCCTGTATGAGATGGCTAAAGCGAACAGGGAATTATAAGGTCCATCATAATACAAAAAAAAGACCCGTTGAGGTGTACGCCCTGGAAAAGCAACACCTACAAAAGGTCTCTGGAACTTACATTTTTGAAGATATCTTCGATTCTAGTATATCAAGAGATATCCACAAAGACAATATCATTCGGTTTGAGGGCAATCGTTACAGTGTACCTCGTGGTACATATCGAAAAGGCGCACCGAATATTGCCTATATCGAAACTGATAATGAGTATTTATATATACGGCTACAGAAAAACGGACAAGTCCTGGCACAACATAAAATTGCGGAAGGAAAAGGAGAGGTGATATCGGATCCCACTCACCGGAATCGCAAGCAGACCAAACGCGATCTTCTCATCCAGCAGGTGGAGGAAATGTTAGATAATAAAGAATCTGCAAAGTGGCTCGTCGAGCTGTTATCTGAGCAATACCCTCGTCATATAGTTGATCAATTGAAAGTGGTGCAATCCGTTATCTTGAAGTACCCTGCCTTCGTTGAAGAGGCAATTAATGAAATGAGACGTCTGCGACTGACAAGTGCAAATGATTTACGAGATATCGCCATCTCTTTGGAAGTTCAAAGCCGAAGGCAAAGAAAGAACTCGGAAACTTTAAATGAAAAATATAAGGACCTAGTAGCACCTGAGCGAAAAGAGGACATCTATTTCAGTGTTCTTCAGGGAGGTGGAAATAGATGAGCCAGCCATACGAAGTACTTCAGGATAAGTGTCGCACCTTGCGATTAGCGGAAACTTCTAAAGAGCTGCCAAACCTTCTAAGAGAAGCAGAAGCAAAAGGATGGACATATTATGAGTTCATCCATGAAATTCTACGGCATGAATTGAGCTGTAGAGAGAGAAAGAACAGTGAAAAACTGATGAAGTGGGCAGAATTCCCTGAGGTTCTGACATTTGAGAATTTTCGATTGGAAGAACAGACAGCGATAGGTGAAAAACAACTAAATGTATTAAAACAACTATCTTGGATCGATGAATGCTTTACCCTAATTATGATGGGACCAACAGGTGTAGGAAAGACTCATCTGTCGACAGCCTTAGGCATCCACGCCATCGAGCACGGCTACCAGGTATCTTTTATATCCATGGATCGTCTAATCTATGTTTTAAAATCAAAAGAGTACTTAGGCAAGTCTAGGACGAAATATAAGCGAATCACTAATTCTGACCTTATCATCATTGATGACGTTATGTATATGGCATATGAATCACAGGATGCACACTTGTTCTTTCAGTTCATCTATGAAATGTACGACAAGGCAGCGTTCATCCTTACATCTAACAAGGGTCCTGGGGAATGGGGAAAGTTCCTTGGAGACCCAACGTTAACTACTGCAATCTTAGATCGCCTTCTTCATCGTAGCGAGATCTTGACCTTTAGTGAAGAGCAAGACAGTATTAGGATGAAATACAGAAAAGCATTATTTGACAATCAAAAGGTTGAATCATAAATAAGGGAGAAAACTAAAATGAGTAGTCTTAACGCAGAAGAAGCAATTAGTTTTTTTAAATCCTACGGATTTAGAGTAGATGAAGAATCGGTGAGGGAATGGATCAAGGACAACAATAAGATGGCAAATATGCCTTATAAAAGGCGCCCTATCGTTGAGAATGATCTATATAGATATAATGATTGGTGCAAGGTAAAAGGAACGGCCTATGAAGAAGGGATCGATGACAGAACGAAAGTTGCCAGACTGTTAACGGAGAATTCCCTACTTAAAAAAGAAATTGAGAAGCTAAAAGCAGAAAAACAACAATTAGAAGAATCACTAGGACTGAATGATTGGATTTAGAAGTGAAAAATCCCCTGTCTTTATGACAGGGGGATTAAAACTGAAGAAGGCAGTAACCATTATTGAATAATCAAGTGTTGAATCTTAATTGATGAAAACTGTTTAAACTTATTTATCAAAAACTGTTTAATTCTACTTGACGGTTACAGCAGTGCTTCTTTTATGCGTTTTCTTGTTTGTCTTGTTATTTAATAACTTATGAGGAGCCTCAATTTTTTTAAACTCATGTTATCATTTCATTAGCAAAATATTAGCACATTTAAGCACAGTACTATTTTAATAAACTTAATTCATAATCCATGTTAATCAACTTGACTTAAAATGACCACCTAGCCATCGATTTCCAAGAGGGTTCTTTTACTTTTGAATACAAAGCGATTTCCACCTCTTTTTAAATTCATTTTTAATAACTTGAATATGAATTTCAGCTTTAGTATAGGGAAAAACAAAACTTTTTTGAATGTTATTTGCTAATTATTTGATTTATAGGTTGCTTTAATATCACTTTATAAACTTGGTCAAATCCATTTTTCCGTAAACAACCCTGTGAATTTCAACGACTTCTTCTTTAACAATATAGAATACAACATAGTTCTTCGCTGGTAAAAGCCTATATTCATTCTCCAAGGGCTGAATCGACTGGTAAATTTTATATGAATAAGGGAATTTCTGAAGCATGGATATCGAATCATGCAGGGCATCCAAGAAGTCCATCGCAGCCTCTGGAGCTTTATGTGTATCAGTTATATAATCTGTAATTTCCCTTAAATCCTTTAATGCTA
The DNA here is from genome assembly GCF_019042215.1 of Evansella tamaricis. Lineage (GTDB taxonomy): Bacteria > Bacillota > Bacilli > Bacillales > Salisediminibacteriaceae > Evansella > Evansella tamaricis. The sequence continues at coordinate 2,946 of NZ_JAHQCS010000143.1, forward strand.
AAGGCAAGTATTGTAACTTATACATCATCATTAACCTTTTTTGTGATTCTTGCCTTTAAATCAGAGAATACTTCTTCATGTGAATAGCGCTTTTGAGTAGAATTTGCTTCCAATTCAGATTCTTTTAACTTAAAATATATCTCACTTTCAAACAATTTTCGTTCATAAGCTTCAATACTCATAACAACCATGTCACCATATCCATTCTTAGTCAAAAACACTGGTTCTGCTGTTTCATGAACAGTTCTTGAAATATCAGCGAAGTTGTTCCGTAAATCTGAAACCGGTCTAATGTATGGCATGTAAACATCCCTCCCATTCATTGTTTATCATTATTTTATCATAATTACGCTAAATCATCCAAATGCTTTACGATTTGTAATAACCGATTGTTTTCATATCAATGCTTTTTAATAAATCACTTCATAGAAAGTAAGTTCTTCTTTGAAGTAGTTTTTCAGTAATCTTGTTAGGAGTTACAACAATCTTATAACTGGTTTACCTCAAGCTCAGATCAACCGGCCCACCTCCATAGCTACCGTTCCAAGCACACACTCGTATACTTATTCGATTGAGTTACCACTAGTAAATATTCGAATGCCTTCCACTCCTGGAAAATAATTCTCTCACTTTAACTTTTGCTTCTATAAAAAAATCTCTTATTTCATCGGATTAAGTTCTCTGGCCACGTTACCAAATAATTAAAATAAAGAAGCTTCCCAATAGTTTGTTCAACTAATGAGAAGCCTCCGTTAATTTTCCTCAATGTTAGCAAAATGTTAGCATTTCACTCTCACCTTACTAACAAGTCCTTATATATCAAGGGGTGGGGCAGATGTCCAGCTCCAACGCCTACGAGCTCGGGATCACTTCAGGACTTTTCTGAAGCCAAAAAGCGGCTTCTATCAAAGTCCTTCCAGTGCCTGTCGCTCGTGACCAAGGCGCTTGCGCTTTTCTTATTACATCATGCCGCCCATTCCACCCATGCCGCCCATGCCGCCCATGTCAGGCATGCCGCCGCCAGCGCCGCCTTCTTCAGGCTTATCAGCGATAACTGCTTCTGTAGTTAGGAACATAGCTGCAACAGATGCTGCGTTTTGTAGTGCAGAACGTGTTACTTTTGTAGGGTCAACAATTCCAGCTTCAACCATGTTTACATATTCACCAGTAGCAGCGTTGAATCCGACACCAACACTTTCGTTTTTCAAACGCTCAACGATAATAGATCCTTCTAATCCAGCGTTGTGTGCGATTTGGCGTACTGGCTCTTCAAGGGCACGAACGACGATGTTAACGCCAGTTCCTTCATCCCCATCAGCTGCAAGTGCTTTAACTGCATTAATAACATTAACTAAAGCTGTTCCACCACCGGATACAATACCCTCTTCCACGGCTGCACGTGTGGAGTTTAATGCATCTTCAATGCGAAGTTTACGCTCTTTTAATTCCGTTTCTGTAGCTGCACCAACTTTAACGACTGCTACTCCACCAGCCAGTTTAGCTAGACGTTCTTGTAATTTCTCTTTATCAAAATCAGAAGTAGTTTCTTCTAATTGAGCTTTAATTTGGTTCACTCGAGCTGCGATTTCTGCAGTGTCTCCAGATCCATCAACAACTGTTGTGTTGTCCTTTGTAACAACTACTTTAGAAGCGCGGCCAAGCTGAGTGATGTTAGCAGATTTAAGGTCCAATCCTAAATCTTCTGTGATCACCTCACCACCAGTTAATGTAGCGATGTCTTCAAGCATTGCTTTACGACGGTCACCAAATCCAGGAGCTTTAACTGCAACTGCGTTGAATGTTCCACGAAGCTTGTTCACCACTAATGTAGCAAGAGCTTCCCCTTCCACATCTTCCGCAATGATCAAGATTGGCTTACCTTGTTGAACAACTTGCTCAAGAACAGGTAATACCTCTTGAATGCTTGCAATCTTTTTGTCAGTGATTAAGATATATGGATCATCAAGAACTGCTTCCATTTTATCAGAATCTGTTACCATATATGGAGATGCATATCCGCGATCGAACTGCATACCTTCCACAACTTCAAGCTCTGTAGTGAATCCTTTAGATTCTTCTACAGTGATTACGCCATCATTACCTACTCGCTCCATTGCTTCAGCGATTAATTGGCCAACTTCATCGTCAGCAGCAGAGATAGCAGCAACTTGAGCAATAGACTCTTTGCTTTCAATAGGTTTTGAAATTTTTTGTAGCTCTTCTACAGCAACTTGAGTTGCTTTCTCAATACCTTTACGGATACCCATTGGGTTCGCACCAGATGTCACGTTTTTAAGACCTTCAGAAATCATTGCTTGTGCTAAAACAGTTGCAGTTGTTGTACCGTCACCTGCAATATCGTTTGTTTTGCTTGCAACTTCAGAAACAAGCTTTGCACCCATGTTTTCAAAGTTATCTTCTAATTCAATTTCCTTTGCGATCGTAACACCATCATTCGTAATAAGTGGAGAACCGAATTTTTTCTCAAGGACAACATTACGTCCCTTTGGTCCTAATGTTACTTTTACAGCATCTGCTAAAGCGTCGACACCACGTTTCATGGAACGGCGAGCGTCTTCACTAAATTTAATATCTTTAGCCATGTAATCATCAACCTCCTATAATCATATGTAGTATTAGTTTTTGGTACTAAATCACTCAATCCAAAATGTTAGCCAATGACAGCTAATACGTCTGTTTCACGAAGGATCAAATATTCCTTGCCATCGTACTTTACTTCTGTGCCCGCATATTTTGAAAAAATAACAGAATCCCCAGCACTTACTTCTAGTGCTACACGCTCCCCATTTTCCGTCACACGGCCAGTACCTACAGCAACGACCTTACCTTCTTGTGGCTTTTCTTTCGCAGAGTCAGGAAGAACGATTCCACTCGCTGTTTTTTCTTCTTGCTCTACCAACTCAATTACAATACGATCTCCTAATGGTTTTAACAAGGAAAACACCCTCCTTTAAATTTATTGCGGCAACTTTTAAAAACATTTTTTATAAGCTGCGCGATTTTATAATCTAGTTGTTAGCACTCACACCTAATGAGTGCTAACACAATTATAATAATAATCAAATGACTTTTTTTTTGCAAGTATTTTGAACAGTAAAAAACAAAAAAAATTATCTACTCTAATCAAAAAACGATTTGAATTTAATCACATATACTATCGTCAATTAAATGGAAAAATATTCATAATATAATTGTTGATTTCATAAGTGTGTTTGATTCGAGCATGAACTTCAGTTATGGTAAAATAAGAAACGTTATGAAAAATGTATTTTTTACATACAATGTCCTAAGCAACAGGAAACAAATTAAAGTATATAGGATCCGATAACTATATACAAATATTCTCATGAGAAGGAAAAGATACGATTAACTAGGGAATTTATAAAAGTAAATTTAAATTTTTTTCAAACAAAACATAATTATAATTAAGGAGAATTAATCTTGTCGAGAAGGTATTGGCTTATATTACTTAGTTTTATTTTTATGCACATAGTTGGAACTTCCGCTACCGCATTTTTACTTATGGCATTTGGATTTTCAGGAACACAAGAGGAATTAATCGGATATACAATCTTAATTTCTTTTTCGATTGGTTTTGTTGTTATTCTTCTTTTAACATTAAAGACAGAACCTGATAAAGAATTCACACGAAATCGAACCGATGCTGGGGACACATTCTTATGGATCATCGCAGGAATGTTTATGGCCTATACAGCACAAATAATTGCGGCCATGATTGAAATGCATCTTTTTGGAATTGAACCTGGATCGGAAAATACGCAGCGGATTGTGGGCTGGGCCAACGCGGTTCCACTCCTTGTAATTGTGGTGGGGGTATTCGTCCCTATTATGGAGGAGATTGTCTTTCGGATGGTGATCTTTGGAAGTCTCTATAAACGCTTTGGATTTTGGATTGCAGCATTATCAAGCGGCCTCATTTTTGCTGTAGTTCATTTTGATTTTTCTCACTTACTTGTATATTTGACAATGGGAGTTGTTTTTGCCTATCTTTACGTGAAAACCAGACGGATTATTGTCCCAATTATGGCCCATGCTGGAATCAATTCATTTGTAATGCTCGTTCAAGTTATGTATGGGGAAGATTTGCAACGAATAATTGACCAATTAGAAAATGTGCAGACGATCGTATTTTTATTATTTGGAGGACTGTATAAATGAGTAGATCCCCTAGATTTTATGGTTACTTATACTTTTTAATTGCGAGCATCTTCGTTTATTTTGCTATTCAGCAAAATAACAGGACAGAAGGATGGGATATTTTTACGATTATTCTCATGGCCGTTGCAGCGATAGATTATATGATCGCTTTTAGATACTTTGCTTTGGCGGGAAAAAAAGACAACGATAAAAAGGAATAAATAAAAGCCGTCTTACACTGGTTAGCTAAATGCATTCCATGTAATACGGCTTTTTTCCATTTTCAACCCTACTAGATTTGCTGTCTCAAGATGCGGATGCTCTATTTCTGTCTCTTCCTCTTCCAGCTTCGCTCTGTAGTGTATCCGTCGAGACAACTCGCTGCTATCTCAAGATGCGGATGCTCTATTTCTGTCTCTTCCTCTTCTAGCTTCCCTCTGTCGTGCATCCGTCGAGACAACTCGCTGCTTTCTCAAGATGCGGATGCTCGTTGCTGTTTTTTGTGTTCTCTTCCGAGGAGTACACCAACTGGAATAGTTAATACAGTCAATATTGCCATTACAATAAATCCTTCATTAATTGCCTGTAGACTTGCTTCTTCTATCGATAGGCCATTTAACGCCCCAATTTGTGATCTGCGTACTTCAAAATAAATGGAGAAAAAGACAATACCTAAAGATGAACTCATTTGCCGTAATACATTATTCATGGCAGATCCCCTTGAAACGAATTTCTCAGGTATAGCATTCATACCCGCAGTAGTAGATGGCATCGTACTCAACCCCATTCCAATGCCCCTAATGGCGTTTAAAACAAATATGACCCATAGACCAGTTTCCATTGATAAAAAGCCTAAAAACACAGTTGCTCCAGCGATTAACGTTAATCCTAATGTCACTACCAAGGAAGGACCTTGGCGGTCTAAAATTCTTCCCCCTACCGTCATGAAAATTCCCGCTAATAAAGCAGAAGGTAAAAACGTTAACCCAGTAATTATTGCACCATAACCGTACACAACCTGGAGTAATAAAGGTAAAAGGAAGATACCTCCAAAGAGACTTATGGAACTAATACTTCCCACTAAAACAGAATAAGTAAAAGCTGGTATTTTAAAGATGGATAAATCCAGTAACGGTTGTTCTTTATGATTCTCTATCTTAATAAATAGCCATAGAGCAAATGCACCTACTACAAGTAGCGAAATATTAATTGGATCCTTCAGATGCGCCAGTTCTGATACCCTGCCCAATGCAAATAACATGGCACCTACACCTAATGTAACTGTGATAAATCCACTGCTATCGAATGTTATATCCTTTACTATCGCCGTTTGTTTTAAATAGATTGCAGCAAAAATGAGCCCTAGTACTCCCGTTGGAATGTTACATAAGAACAGCCATTGCCAAGAACCTAATTCAATAATAAAGCCGCCTAATGTGGGACCGATGGTTGGAGCCATCATGGCCGCAATACCATAAATTCCTGTAGCTAACCCCCGTTCTTTTCGTGGAAAAACTTCAAAAATCAATGCCATGGCAATCGGCATCATCATTCCTCCACCTACACCTTGCAAGCCGCGGAAGATAATTAAGGATGACAGATTCCATGAGAGGGAACCTAGAATAGAACCTAGGATAAATAAAACTAGACCAATCATATATAGTTTTTTCTTTCCGATTTTATCCCCTAAAAATCCTGTAATGGGCATTGTAATACCCATCGTCACCATAAAGATAGTAATAACCCACCCAGTTGCCACTGCATCCGCTCCAAAAACTGACATTAAATGGGGGACTGCCGGATTTAACATACTATTATTTAAAATAATCGTAAAAGTTCCTAATAGGACTGTGATTACCACAAGCCATTTTTGAGGTAATTTACTCACTACTTACTCACCTGCTCCATTTTTTTTAAAGAGTATTCTAAAACACTTCGATTCCCGAAACAATACTATTACTATATCATGACTACTAAGGAGAAGCATGTAATATTCAGAACTTTTTTGAATTTAGTAAGAAAAGCACAAGCGCCTAAGCTCACGAGCGAAGTGCCCAGTAGCGAGTAGGCGCTGGAGCTGGGCAACTTGCCGAAGGAACCAAAACTAACAAATTATCTATTAAAAAAGACTGTAGAAAATTCTACAGTCCTACCTTTCCTTTTATAGAGGATAATGTCTTAAAAAGTAAATCAATGATTGTAATTCAATGGATAAGTCAATGTGATGTACCCTAACATCATCAGGAACAGATAATCTTGCAGGAGTAAAATTTAAAATGGCTTTTATGCCACTTTCTACAATATTATCGGCAATCGGTTGGGCAACATGAGCTGGAACAGTAAGAATCGCCACTTCCACTTCATTTGCAACGCGTTCCGCAAACTCGTTTAAATGATATATGGGAACGCTTCCAATTTTTTGTCCCACTTTATCTTCTGCCACGTCAAAAGCCATTTCAATTCGAGTGTTGTTACTTTTAGAAAAGTTATAGTTTAGAAGTGCTGTTCCTAGATTACCGACACCAACCAAAGTTACTTTTGTAACTTCATCCTGATCTAAGGTTTTTCTGAAGAAAGATAATAAATAATTAACATTATACCCGTAACCTTTTTTTCCAAGTGCCCCAAAATAGGAAAAGTCCCTGCGGATAGTTGCTGAATCCACTTTCACCGCTTCACTTAATTCCGAAGACGATACCCGGTGTTTACCAGATGCCTGCAGACTTTCAAGGAAGCGATAATACAAAGGCAATCGCTTTGCTGTTGCTTGTGGAATTTTTGTTTGATCGATATCCATAAATACTCCCCTCCATCTATACGTTTTATAATCATTAGGGATCTTTGCTTCTATGTATGATGTTTTCGTTTAAAATCCCCGCTTTTCCCGCCTGTTTTCTCTAATAGATATGTACTGCCAATTACCATACCTTTATCTAGAGCTTTGCACATATCATAAACCGTTAATGCTGCAGCAGAAACTGCCGTTAATGCTTCCATCTCTACCCCTGTACTTCCTATCGTTTTTACTGTTGCCTCCATATGAAGAATGTATAATTCTTCACTTACTTCCCATTTAAAATGAATATCAACACCAGACAATGACAACGGATGACACATGGGAATCCATTGAGATGTATTTTTTGCCGCCATAATCCCTGCAACTTGTGCGACTGCAAGCACATCTCCTTTCTTCATTTTACCATCTTGAATACCTTCATAAATTTCCTTATTTACTCGAATACTCCCTTTTGCAACAGCGGTACGGACTGTTTCACCTTTACTTGAAATATCCACCATTTTAGCTCTGCCTTGTTCATTAAAGTGTGTGAATGAATCCATGGTTGTTCCCCCTGTCTCTCATTCTATTGTACACTATTGTTTCACAATCTGTATATTGTTTGTGAAGAACCCATGACTGAAGTCACGAGGGTTCTTGCTTATTTCCTAAATCAGTTGCTACAATACTGGTTATTCATGTACACTAACTTTGTGAATTCAAAAGTTTTACTGGACTTCCATAGTGAGGATGAAAAACATGATCTTATTACAATGCGTACAATTATCTAAGTCCTTTGGCGCTGAAAAGATACTTTCTAATGTTAAACTTGAAGTACAAAGTCGAGATCGTATCGCATTAGTAGGACGGAACGGCGCCGGGAAATCAACCCTTTTAAAAATTATTGCAAAAGAGCTCTCCTATGATACTGGAGATTTAATTATACCAAAAAATGTTTCAATTGGATATTTAGCCCAAGACAGTGGGTTAAACTCCCATCGATCCATCTGGGAGGAAATGCTTCTCGTTTTTGAACACCTCCAGAGAATGGAACAGTCACTCCGGAAACTAGAGGAGAAAATGAGTGACCCATCTGATTCAAATTATGAAAAAGTTCTCCTTGAATACGACCAAATGCAACAGGATTTTAAAGATTTAGGTGGTTACCAATACGAAGCCGATATTCGGGGGATTTTATCGGGATTAAATTTTTCTAGCTTTGATTATTCCACAAAAATTAATACCTTAAGTGGTGGTCAAAAAACGAGATTAGCCCTCGGTAAGTTATTGTTAACCAAGCCTGATCTACTCATTTTAGATGAGCCCACAAACCATTTAGACATCGAGACTTTAACATGGCTCGAAAATTATTTATCTGGGTATGACGGGGCAATCCTAGTAGTATCCCATGACCGATACTTTTTAGATCGCGTTGTTAACCAAGTCTATGAATTATCCTTTAACCAAACCATTAAGTATATTGGGAATTACAGTAATTATCTCGAGGAAAAAGAGAAAAGATTAGAGATTGAGTTGAAAAACTATGAGAAACAACAGGGGGAAATCAAGAAGTTAGAGGAGTTTGTTCAAAAGAATATTGCACGGGCTTCCACAAGTAATCGTGCAAAAAGCCGCCGTAAACAATTGGATAAAATCAATCCTTTGAATCAACCACAGATTGACGATCATTCTGCAAAGTTCCGATTTGAAATCCAAAAGCAAAGTGGAAATGATGTCCTGACTGTAGATCAATTAGTATTAGGATACGACAAACATATCCTTATTGAGAATGTGAACTTAAAACTCACTAGAGGAGAAAGCGTTGCTTTAATTGGTCCAAATGGAATTGGCAAATCCACTCTGATAAAAGCTATTTCCAAAAAGTTAAAGCCAATAGAAGGGAATATTTACTACGGAAGCAATGTCGCTATTGGATACTATGACCAAGAACAAACAGAACTTTCTTCCAATAAAACGGTTTTAAAAGAGCTTTGGGACGAGTACCCTCAAACGATAGAGAAGGATATTAGAACGGTATTAGGGAATTTTCTTTTTAGCGGGGACGATGTTTTGAAATCCGTTTCAGATTTAAGTGGTGGTGAAAAAGCGCGATTAGCTCTGGCAAAATTAATGATGAAAAAATCTAATCTGTTGATATTAGATGAACCTACAAACCATTTAGATTTAGACAGTAAAGAGGTATTGGAGTCCGCTTTAATTGATTATCCAGGAACGCTCCTGTTTGTTTCACATGACCGTTATTTTGTGAACCGTATGGCCACGAGAGTAGTGGAATTATCCGAAAAAAATGTTACAAATTATCTAGGTAACTATGATTATTACCTCGAAAAAAAACTAGAGCAGGAAGAATGGAAGCAGCTACAGGAAGAGATTATTGCAAATAGCTCGACTAATTTCCCTTCACGCCCATCAGAAAATCAATCTGTAAGAACTGACTATGAACGGGAAAAGGAATTAAAGAAAATTCAGAGGCAAAGGCAACGAAAAATTGAAGAATTGGAGAAGGAAATTGAACAGGCAGAGGAACAAATTGCTTCTTGGGAAGAAGAACTTTGTTTACCAGAAGTCTTTCAAGATCATGAAAAATCTCTTGAATTAAATGAATCGATTGAAAAAGCGAAAGAAAACATCCACTCATGGATGGAAGAATGGGAAACCTTACAACTGGAAGAAAGTTGAGGCTGGGACATAGACATAACTAAAGTGTTTAATTGAAAATCCGAACAAAATACAACGATAGCGATGTATATTTCCGTAGCTAATTAATGATTGCATCAATTATCAGTTCGTTCGGATTTTTCATTGATAAAAACATTTTTGTCCTAGCCTCTTCTTTTATCCAACGACCATCCATAACAAACACACAAGGTGATAAACATGGAAGTTGCTGCAGCTACAATACCTGAATCATTTAACAAAAGAAGTGCCAAGGAAGTTACAATACAACAGTTTATCAATACGTTCTGAAAATGCATTAAATACCCTTTTCGATGTTTCCATAGAATTACACCAATTAAAAAATAACTTGTAATAAATAACTGAGTCCAATAGGAGACTTTGAATATTTTCCAATTCATTTGAATTTTTCTCTTTATGATTTCGAATATTGTCTCCCAGTCCCCGCCTAGTAAGTGTTGAAAACCGATGGCAATGTGACTATTTTGATTCGTTAATTGCAATAAATATAAGATTACAAAAAGGAGGACTACAGATAATGTCATAATAATTATCTTTAGTATTGTATTCATCCTTTTCATATACAGGATAAAAACGAAAACGATAGCCACTCCAGTGGACAAACTCGCTCCAGCATTTGCTCCGTAAGAAGACCCTCCTAAAATAACCAATGTGAAGGAAAGTACAGCAAAAAGTGACCACCATGACAACCACTTATTCGTAATCGAATTTTTTAGCCAAAAGGCTGTCATTAAAATACCACTTACAATGAAAATACCTGCATACTCATTTCCAATTCCATAATACCTTGCTCCAATAACCGGGTCATAACTCAGAAACGATCTTTCAGTTAAATAACTGGCAAAAAAAACAATATCTATTAGTAACGTAATGAAAAACAAGAAACATGCAAAACTGTATGTTTCCTTAATCAACTTTTTTAAGATTAAAGCAGTACCAACACTGGAAAACATTATTAGTATCACATATCCTAATGAGGAGAATGGTAATATGATAGGAGACGTGACCAAGAAACAAAATGGAGACAATACTCCACTTAATAATAATGTATCTGCCAATCGTCTCGCTTTTCTTTTCCGTTCAAATAACCAAAATACAAGGGAGACCATCACTAACATTGCCACGAGCCCAGAAATATAACTTGAGAGAACGGCCCCCCGATTACGGAACACTTTATTTACTTCATCGATTCTCCTTTTAAATTGTGAATAAGACCATTTGTCCGTTTCACCTACGATTATCGCTTTCCCTGACACTTTATCCATTGGAGTATTTATATCAAAGAAAGACACAATCGAAGGGGCAATATCTGCGTTACTAATGAGAGATTCTCTTCTTGTTGTTTCTGAATTTATTTTCCCTTGCCAGGTGAATTTTTCCTCCCAGATCCAAAATGGACCTAATTGATTTTTCCTCTGATAGGCCTCTGAGTGAACAGAAGGGGATAATAACCATATATCTGCATCTGTTCCACTGATAAGGTCTTGAAGGGTTATCTCAAGCCTTTTTAAGGTTGCCCTATATTGATTATCAAAGTGAGAAGGGATCATTTTGTCTTTCTCTGAAAAAAGTCGGTGAATATCTCCCCACTCAATAACGGTAAAACTAGCCTCATGTTTATTTTGAAACTGTTTAACTTCATGAATGAGTTTTTCTCCAGACATTTCCCATCCACCAGGTTCACCTGGTCTTTCTTCAACCACTCCTGTCAACAATCCATCCGCTTCCCCAGCATCATTCATGACAAATAATGATCCATATCTAATTTTTTCCATATCTAAATCAGAATTGCCGAAAACAGCAGTAGAGACACCTTCCTCTTGTAAAAGACTTCCTAGCCAGCCAATCGTTGCATTGAAACTGGAATCTTCGTTTTTAGCTATTAATCCGCTGATAAGTGGGTGAAGAATGTTTGATGTTGAAGACGACCCATACCACCTGTTGAATAGTTCCTCTACAGGTACATCATTCCAACTCTCACCTTTTTCGAAAGCATTCCAATCCTTCACCCCTAGAGCACGTTTCCCGCTACTTAATGAGACAGTATTATTTAAATAGGAGTAACTTCCTTCCGGCTTTAAATTAACAGCAGCATAAGCTCCCGATCCCCAAAGTTGTGGATAATTTGTATAGCTTTGATACCAATCAAGTTCTTCCATGGATAACCCTGGTACTAAAAATAAAATAAGATGTTTTTCTTCCCACTTTTCATTTCCTGCATAGGACTTACTTCCCATATCACCTATAAATAAAGATAGGCTACTAATAAACAATATTATAGTTAATACTTTTACCAAGTTCATTTTCTGACATATCCACATAATCCACAGCCCTATCCACAGGTTTGATTAGTATATTTCAACACTTTTAATAGTTATTAACAGAATAGTGGAGTTATCCACAGAAAGATTGTTAACAACTCTATTCCCTTACCTACCATGTTTCGACAAGTTTTTCCCCATTATCCACAGGTTGTGCACAGCATGTTATTAACAAGATCATATATTCGTCTTTTTCCACAGAATGAATAATTCTGGTTCTTTTTGATAATAGTTTCTGTGACTTTTCCCCATTTCTTTGCTTTCCTGGTGGATAAACAAAAGTCCCATATGAAGAAAAAGACCACACATTTAAAAACCTTCTTGTCCTATTGTAGACAAGAAGGCGAGTTCTTAACGAATTACGGTTTAATTTTTGGTAGTTCTAAACCTGGTTGACCATTTAATTGATCGTTTGAGCGGTACCCTAACTCATAAAAAATCGTGCCTGCTGATGCAATCATTGCTGCATTATCCGTACACAGGGACATGGGAGGAATAGTTAGTTTTATCCCTGCCTCTTCACATTTTGTGGATAATTGCTCCCTTAAGCCTTTGTTTGCAGCCACGCCACCAGCTAAAAGGATACGGTCGACTTTTTTTTCTTCTGCTGCTTTTAGTGTTTTCGTAACCAATACATCTATTACACTATCTTGAAAACTTGCGGCTATGTTTTCCACAGGGATCTCTTCGCCACGCTGTTTTGCGTTATGGAGTGTGTTGATAACTGCAGACTTAAGCCCACTGAAGCTAAAATCAAAGGAGTTTGGTTCTAACCAAGCTCTAGGCAAAGGAATCGTAGGTTCCCCCTCCTGGGAAAGCCGGTCAATATGAGGTCCTCCAGGATATGGTAACCCTAGTGTTCTAGCAACTTTATCATATGCTTCTCCCACCGCGTCATCTCTCGTTTCACCGATGACATGGAAGACTCCGTGTTCTTCCATATATACTAATTCCGTATGTCCCCCAGATACAACCAATGTGAGTAGAGGGAACGTCAATTCCTCCACAATATGGTTTGCATAAATATGCCCAGCAATGTGATGTACACCGATCAAGGGCTTATTCTGAGTGAATGCAACAGCTTTTGCCGCATTCACACCGATGAGAAGTGCACCAACTAACCCTGGTCCTTCTGTAACAGCAATTCCATCTAGCTCATCAAATGAAACATTTGCTTCCTCCATCGCCTCTTCTAAAATAGTTGTAATTTGTTCCACATGATGGCGAGACGCGATCTCAGGGACAACTCCACCGAATCGTTTATGACTCTCCATCTGAGACGAGACTATATTGCTTAATATTTCTCGTCCATTTTTTACAACTGCAACTGCAGTCTCATCACAACTTGTCTCAATTCCTAAGATAATGATATTTTTTTCTTCCGTCATTCCAGCATCACCCACATAATTTGTGCATCCTCTTGATTATCAGTATAGTAATTTTTACGAATACCACCATTTTCAAACCCATGCTTTCGATATAATTTTTTTGCCGTTTCGTTGGATACACGCACTTCCAATGTGATTTTTTTTGCACCAAGGGTTTGGGCCATCTCCATAATTCCATACAAAAGCTTATCACCGATCCCTTTTCTTCGATAAGGGGAGTAAACTGCGATATTTGTAATATGGGCCTCATCAATAATGATCCATACCCCACAATAACCAATGATTTGATCCTCTATTTCAGCCACAAGATAATAGGCAAATTGATTGGTTGTTAATTCATTGACAAAAGCCCCTCTGCTCCATGGTGTTGGAAAGCAGGATTCCTCTACTTTCATCACCTGATCCAGATCATCTAATTCCATTAACCTTATTCGAATCTCTTCCCCCATACGACGATTCCCCTATTTATTAGTTTCCTTTTGCTTTTGGTTTTCTTGCCATTTGGCTTCCGCTTCTGCTAATCGGATGTAATTTGGAGAAAAGGAATGTACTTCCCCAGTTACCTCTTTTTCCATCCCTAACCTCGCAAGTTCTCCTGGTCTAGGAAATTGTTCTGTCATAGGGGGAATAACTGCCTGTTCCCCAAGAATATCTTTAATTTCCTTTACGTGAATTCCAATATCTATGCTTAAAAATAAGATGCTTTTCTCCTGCTTTTTTAAATGGTTTAACCAATCTCGGTGAAGCAAAATCTGATCCTGTTCTACACATGTAACAATTCCCTGTCTACTTTCATACAATCCCGTATAAACTTGTCCTCGCCGAGCATCTATAAATGGAGAAATCACTCCAGAAAAGTGTTTGCCGTTTTGCGCCAGAACTTCCAGACTAGATACCCCAACTAAGGGAATCTTCAGCGACCATGCCATTGCCTTAGCCGTTGTCACCCCAATTCGGACACCAGTGTACGAACCAGGACCTTCTGACACTACAATGCGATCCAATTGGTTTGGTGTGATGTCTACCTCTTCCATTAACCCTCTGATTGCAGGCATTAATCTAACCGAATGGTTTTTTTTCAGATGGGTGATGTATTCCCCCGCCACCATTCCATCCTTTAAAATAGCTACTCCTAAAACATAACTTGTTGTATCTATCGCTAAAACATTCATGTTAAAAAATCTCCTTACAAACTGAGATAAAGTGACTTCCACTGGCCATAAAAGTCAGTTTTCTTTTATTTTCAGCCATATACTCAATCCTAATAGCTAATTTTTCTTTAGGCAGTTGCTCTTCTATCATGGAAGGCCATTCTACCACAGTTACGCCATCCCCTTCAAAATACTCGTCTAAGCCCAGATCTTCCAATTCATCTTCCACCCGGTAAGCATCCATATGGTAAAAAGGAACCTTGCCCTGGTATTCTTTTATAATAGTAAATGTGGGACTATTAACGTTTCCGGCGACTCCTAAACCTTTGGCTAATCCCTTTGTAAAACTTGTTTTCCCTGCTCCTAAATTCCCCTCTAATGTCACCAAATCTCCTGGTTTCAATAAGTTCGCTAAATGCTCTGCCAGCTGTTGTGTTTCTTCAAGGGAGTGGGATATATATTCTCTTTGGTAAGTCATCCAATTTCCCCCCGTTTCATAAATGGTCATATCCTGTTTTCGTAAGTGTATCTCTATTACCGGCGTTGTTTATTAACTCTACTTTTACTATTCCTTTTGAATCATTGATTTGTCCGATGGCATAGAGGGGTAATTGATTTTCCTGGAACTTCTTCCATAGTTCATCCCAGTTTTCCTTCCCTACTGTCCCAATCAGTTGAAAGTCTTCCCCACCATAGAGAATCCACTTCTCTTGTTCATCTCTACTCTTTTCTTTTAATGTGGTACCCGTAGGGATTGCATTCCACTGGAGTTCAATAGAAACCCCGCTTGCTTCTGCAATTTCCATGGTCTCACTGGCAAGTCCATCACTAATGTCATTTAATGAAATCCGGAAATTACTTTCTGCCAGAAGACGGCCAGCCTTCACTTGGGGAACAGGAAATTGATGTGCTTTTATGTATGGCCATAGTTTTTCGTCTTCCATAGTACAAAGACCCTCATTCAATAAGTGCTCTAGGCCAAATGCCGATAATCCTAAAGGACCAGTAACAAATACTACATCCCCAGGTTTGGCATTAGCCCTAACTAACCTTCGGCCTTTTTCCACTATTCCAATAGCCGTTACAGTGATTACTAAAGTGGATTTAATAGACACCGTATCTCCACCAATTAAATCCATCCTATGTAAATCCCCTATTTCAGACATTCCAGAGTATATGTCAGCCAACTCTTTTTTCCCCCATCCTTCTTTAGGGATTGCAATGGATACGAGATAATACCTAGGGATTGCACCCATAGCAGCTAGATCACTAATATTCACTGCCAGAGCCTTATGACCGATTGCCTTCATGGACATCGTTTTTTTTGTAAAGTGAATACCTTCCACCATGGTGTCCACGGCAACGACCGTTTCCATGCCCTCTTCTGTATGATAAATTGCAGCATCATCCCCTATACCTACTTTGAGGGAAGGCTGATGGTACTTTTGAGGTGTTATACTTTGAATCCATTTCATTTCATTATTCATGTCTTATGCACCTTAATCTCCCAGGGAGCTATTCTTAGAATTCCCTAATTTATCAACCGCTAATCCATCCTTCTATTCGTCCCTCCATTATATCAAACTGCCTGAATAACTAGAAGAAAAGGATGTCCTTGACAAACATTCTATATGAGGACCTCTAAACCGATGAAAGACGTAACCTCCCTGTGTGTATAATCGATGAGTATGGAACAGTCATTTCACTATACATAGAAAACGACCAATTAAAGGATCTAATTGGTCGGATCGCGATCGTTTGCCTTATCTATTTCTCTACCATACGAAAACTTCTTACTAGTATGAGACATCCAATACGTTATATCTCTAGTGCCTTTTCAAATGCCTCAATAATATCCTGCTTATCTTCAATTCCAACAGAAATTCGTACCAATGATGGAAATACACCTAGTTTTTCCCTGAGCTCCACAGGTACTGGTCGATGGGATGTCCCAACAGGATGAGTAACCGATGTTTCTACCCCTGCTAATGTAGGAACTACTTTTACCCAAGATAAATGACGGAAAAAGGCATATACATCCATGTGGTCAGCCAGATCAATGGTTACAATTGCACCTTCGCCACGTTCTGATACTCCTTCAGGATAGTATACCTTCTTTACGTTGTTATGCTTGGCGAGGGCGTCGGCAAGTGCTCTGGCATTGGAACTTTGTCTTTCCATCCTTAAACTTAAAGTCTTTAATCCTCTGCATCCCAACCATCCATCAAATGGACCTAAATTACTTCCTAAATTAACAATTTTAGCTCTCACTTTTTTCACGATCGAGGAACTTCCTGTTACAACCCCTGCAGATATGTCACTGTGACCTCCAATATACTTTGTTGCACTATGAACAACAAGGTCTACTCCAAATTCATGGGGCCTAATTAAAAAAGGAGTTGCAAAAGTATTATCAATCATAGTTTTTATATCAAATTTTTTCCCAAGTTGAACTAATCCGTTCAGGTCTTCCACTCGAAGTAATGGATTGGTTATGGATTCGGAATACAAGAGTACCGTATTTTCTTTCATGCTGTTCTCCACTTCCTTATGATTGGAGAAATCAGCAAAGGTAACTTCTATTCCAAGGTCCATTAATTCTTTCGCAAAAAGCTGATATGTACCACCATATAAATCTTCTGTAGCAACAATATGGTCTCCTGCTTTTGCGACAGCTAAAACTCCCGCAAGAATGGCAGAAATACCTGAGGAAGATGCCACTCCAGCTTCTGCCCCTTCTAGGTCTGCAACCCCTTTTCCTAAATCATCTGTATTAGGATTACCTACCCGTGTATACATATATGATTTCTTTCCTTCGAAATAAGCTTCCATATCTTCTAAATCATGAAATGAAAAAGCTGATGTTTGATAAATAGGTTTTGATTTACTGATTTCCTTAGTATCTAATTTTTCTTGAAAATGAACATTTTTCGTTTCAAATCGCATTCCTAGCCCCCCTGATTTAAAGTTTCCTCAAGTATAACCAATACTTAACAGTCATTGTAAACCATTTAAGCGTAAAAGGATATATTAACGATTTTTTTTAAACATCATCTAAATTATATCCCCCTGTGGTAAAATATTCTGAACGAAGATGATTTGTTACGGAGAGAATGGAGAGAAAGAATGAGCGATCGAATGGTTAAAATATCTTCAGCAAATAATAGAAACGGTATGGTTTCCACTGCATCCCAGCCTGCTACAGATGCGGGTGTTAAGATGCTTGAAAAAGGCGGCAATGCTATCGATGCAGCAGTTGCTGCCGCCCTCTGTTTAGGAGTAACAGAACCACAAGCATCCGGATTAGGTGGGCAATCTATGGCACTAGTCTATCTAAAGGAAAACAATCGTATCTTTTCCTTGGATGGATCTTCCCGTGCGCCATTTAACATTCAGCCTACAAAAACACCAGAAAAACCTATCAAGCTTGGAATAACATCCACTACCGTCCCATCCACACCGGCAACACTTGGTTATATGCAGGAAAAATACGGGAAACTCACCTTTAAGGAAGTACTAGAGCCTGCTATTACAGCTGCCGAAGAGGGCTTCACAGTATCACCGCTAGTCCATCGGTTAATAAAAAAAGAAGAAGAGCACTTACGGAAAGACCCCTCCGTTGTTAAGAATTATTTTTCCAATAATGTCCCGTTACAGCCAGGGCAGACTTTACGTCAGCCAGAACTAGCTTCTTGTTTAAGGACAATGGGAGATGCTGGTTGGCAGGATTTTTATATGGGTAATATTGGACAACAAATTATTAAAGATATGGAGAAGAGAGGGGGACTTATTACTGCAGCTGACTTATGCCAGATTCCACAACCTGTGGAACGGGAAGTTTTAAAAAGCAGTTACCGGAATTATGACATTTACACGTTTCCACCACCTGGAGCAGGCCGAGTTTTAGTTCAAATTCTAAATACACTAGAAGGGTTCCCTTCCGAAATACTTAATCCTGAGAATCCCATAGGTGCGGCTATCTACGGTCTCGCATTTCGGTTTGCCCTAATAAATAGGCAAAGGGTACCAATCCATCCTGACTACTACCTTCAAACAGTGAACAAAATGATGCTCGATAAAGGCTATGCGAAAGAACTGACAAATCGGATTGCGGAAATTTATCAATTCGCTCTACAAGAAAAGTATTCTCCTCCACCACACTCCGGGGAAACGACCCATTTATCAGTGGTCGACAAAGAAGGAAATGCTGTAGGAATAACCCAATCAATTGAATTAGTCTTTGGCAGCAAAACAATGGCTGAAGGTCTCGGATTTTTTTACAATAATTACATGAGTGCCTTTGAATATAAAAACATGACACATCCATATTATTTGTTACCCGGTGGAAAACCATGGAGCAGTGTTGCTCCAGTATTATTATTTAATAATGGGATGCCTCGATATTTATTAGGTAGTCCGGGCAGCAGTCGTATCTCAACAGCTTTAGCTCAGGTAATAACAAGACTGGTCGACCGTCAGGAATCCCTAGATCAAGCAATTGCTGCGCCAAGATTCCATTCTTCTGATACAGGGCTTCTTCAAATTGAAGAAAAAAGGTTTAATCCTGATGTTCTTAATGCATTGCACTTAACTGGTTTTCAATTGAAAAATAGAGGACCATATAGTTTTTATTTAGGCTGTGTCCAAGGAGTACAGATTCCACTATCTCGTGAAGAATCCTTCTTTGGAGTTGCAGACCCACGACGAGATGGAACGGCAAAGGGACCAACCACAATTAAATAAAACAAGGAAGGCAGGGATAATTCAAAATGAAAATTGCAGTGGTGTATAACCGGGAGAGCCAAGCGGTCATTAACCTATTCGGAACGTTAAATAGAGAAAAATACGGACTTACGACAATCAAAAATATTAAAGAAGCGTTGGCAGCTGGAGGGCATCAAGTAAAAACGTTCGAAGGAGATAAAAACATTATCTCAAAACTAGAAGAATTTATGCCCTCTGTTATTGCAGGGGAACGGCCTGGACTAGTTTTTAATTTAAGCTATGGAATACAGGGAAAAGGGAGATATATGCACATCCCAGGCATCCTTGAAATGATTGGGGTCCCTTATGTTGGGTCTGGACCTGAAACCCACGCCTTGGCTTTAGACAAAGTTGTCACAAAAATGATTTTAATCCAAAAAGGATTACCCACACCAAAATTTACAGTACTGGACAAACCCGATTCCCCTATTATGGATAATCTCACCTACCCTTTAATTGTCAAACCGAAAGACGAAGCAGTCTCATTTGGGTTGAAAATTGTTCATAATGAAGATGAACTAAGGTCTGGTGTACAAACCATTTATGAGACTTTTAATAAGCCGACCCTAGTAGAGGAATATATTGATGGACGTGAAGTAAATGTGGGGTTACTAGGAAATAATCCCGTTGAGGCTCTCCCACCCGTGGAACTTGTCTTTGGTGAAGGAGAACAGATTTTCACATATGAAGATAAGAAAAATAAAAGTGGGCGCACCGTGGAAAAAGTTTGTCCTGCTCGACTAAGTGAAGAACAAACAAAGAAAGTCCAACAACTTGCCATTGATACGTTTAATGCTCTCGGGTGCTATGACAGTGCCAGAGTAGATTTTCGAATAGACAAAGACGGCAACCCGTATATTCTTGAAGTGAATTCCATGGCCAGTCTTGGAGCAGACGGTTCATTTGTATTCGCCGCTGAAAAAATGGGCTTAAATTATACGGACTTGATGAACCGTTTAATCGATATCACTTGTGAACGTTATTTTGGTCCCTATTTTTTAGATAACAACATGGGAGATGCAAGTGAAGAATCCATAAGCATTTTTAATTCCATCACACAAAGCCGGGATAAGATTGAGGCAGATTTAAAAGCTTGGACAAATATATCCAGTTGGACAGAAGATCCAGTTGGATTAAATACCGTAAGAAAACGTATGGATGACAGGCTAAAGAAATTGGGATTAAGACAAGTGGAAGAGTATACGAACGGTCGCTCTGCATGGACATGGGAATCAAAAGCTGGTTTCAAAGATGGGACATTACTTGTAGTACCTATTGATATTCCAGGAGACCGTTCAGGTTTCCCAATCCCTTTCCGTACAGAACAGGAATGGATATTTGGTGAAGGAGTAGCTTCTAGCCGAGGTGGATTAGTTACTTTATTTACGGCTTTGAACTCATTAAAAGAGCATAAAACTTTATCTAAGAAAAAAATCGGTATCTTCTTTTATTCAGATGAAGGTAGAGGAATGAGATACAGTAGTGATACCTTACGAAAAGTTTCAAAGCAAGCAAAAGAGGTTATTGTGTTACAACCTGGTTTTGTAGGTGGGAAAATTTCTGAACAACGGAGAGGTTCGAAGAAATTTAGTGTCATTATAGAAGGTGACCCTTTAAGAATTGGGAAATATTCAAAACAAATTGATGTTTTAAGCTATTTTATTCAGAAAGCTGAAAAACTTAAGGAGTTCAGTAACTCTGATAAGAAATTGACGGTTGCCATTCAAGATGTGCATTCAGAAAGATACAGTGTTTTACTACCTCACCGTGTCCGCGCAACCATTTATGTCACCTTTATTGATGAAGTGTTAGCTGAAGAAGTGGAAGAACAAATAAGAAAAACATTTAAAACAAATTCCAGTACACAAGGAATGCATTCTTATGTAGAAAAAATTGTAGAAAGACCACCATTAATAAGAAAAAAGAATAACCCAATAACGAAGAGACTAAAAGAACTGAGCAAACAGTGGAATATTCCTTTTGGTACGGAATCAAGTTTACTTTCTACCGCAGCAGGGGAAGTGTCCAAAAGCATACCAGTTATTTGCGGCTTTGCACCGGCTAGCAAAGGTTTATATACACCTCATGAAGCCATACATCGAGGAGAATTAATTGAACGTTCCTTCCTATTAGCGTTATTATTAATGGAACAAAAGCCATGATTGACAATAATAAGAAGTTACCAATTTTAATATCTGTTCCTCACGGTGGTCTCACTATACCTTCGTTTATAAGGGATAAATGTTTATTAAGTGAAAAAGACATCTTATTGGATTGCGATACATGGTCAAATTATCTCTATGATTTTAAAAATGATGTGGAAGAATTTATGGAAACTGACATTTCCAGAATTGTAGTAGATCTTAATCGGTCTATAGATGATATGCCTCCAACTAATCCTGATGGAATTATTAAGACAAAAACAGTTGATGGAAAAACTGTATGGAATACCTTTTCTGGAGAATTATCTGAAATAGAAATAAAAGAAATTATAGATAGATACTATAAACCTTATCACATTAAATTGGAACGGGCATCTAACAATCCACATGTCCTATTAGGAATAGACTGTCACACTATGTTAGATATCGGTCCAGTAAAGAATAGTAACAGTTGGGAAAAACGGCCTATCTTCTGTTTGGGCAATCGTGGCTCTCTAACTGGCGAAATTAAACATGAACCTATTTCGGCTCCTTCAGAATTGATTCTAAAGTTTAAGTCATTGCTGGAGAAGAAATTTGCTAATTTTATTAGCCTACCTTTAGGCGAGGATGTGCCATTAGTTACTATTAATGATCCCTTCTCAGGAGGCTATATTACAAAACACCATGGTCAAAAAGGACTCATCCCTTGGGTACAGCTAGAAATTAATCGAAGTCTTTATTTACCTAGCTCTGATCTCCTTTCCATAGAACCGAGTCAGTTAGACTTAGCGAGAATGAAAGAAATTAAAACAAGATTATATAAAGTATTTCAAGAATTAATTGATGAATTTACAACAACAAGGAAAAAAGTACGCTGATTTATTCTAAGATTTAGTAGGGATTGTGTTGATTTTCTATTATTGATGAAATCATTATTAGGTTACCTGTGTCGATTCCTGGTGACCTTTTTTCTATTCATTTTGATAATGGACTACTCGATCGGTATTTTATTGGTAATAATATTGCTTCTTTTATGTAATGATACTTGCTATTGAAGTGATCAAGTGGTTGTGGGTTGATGGAACCTTGCGTGGTGGGGTTTGTTCGTGGTTCGATGGATCCTGGTTCATTTACCACACCTTCAATCTCCTTTATACTCCTTCTTGCACGGATTGAACCTAAGGATATTGAACCTGGTTCATTTACCCCACCTTCAATCTCCTTCATTCTCCCTCTTGCTCACGGATTGAACCTGGGGGTTTTGATCCTGGTTCAACTGAACCTGGTTCATTTGCCCCACCTTCAGGCTCCTTCATTCTCGCTCTTGCTCACGGATTGAACCTAGGGGGTTTGATCCTGGTTCAATTGAACCTGGTTCATTTGCCCCTACTTCAGGCTCCTTCATTCTCGCCCTTGCTCACGGTTTGAACCTGAGGGTTTTGATCCTGGTTCAACGGAACCTGGTTCATTTGCCCCTACTTCAGGCTCCTTCATTCTCGCCCATGCTCACGGTTTGAACCTGGGGATTTTGATCCTGGTTCAACTGAACCTGGTTCATTTGCCCCTACTTCAGGCTCCTTCATTCTCACTTATGCTCACGGATTGAACCTGGGGATTTTGATCCTGGTTCAACGGAACCTGGTTCATTTGCCCCTACTTCAGGCTCCTTCATTCTCACTTATGCTCACGGATTGAACCTAAGGATTTTGATCCTGGTTCAACGGAACCTGGTTCATTTGTCCCACCTTCAGGCTCCTCCATTCTCGACCATGCTCACGGTTTGAACCTGGGGATTTTGATCCTGGTTCAACCGAACCTGGTTCATTTTCCCCTACTTCAGGCTCCTTCATTCTCGACCATGCTCTCGGTTTGAACCTAAGGTTTTTGATCCTGGTTCAACGGAACCTGGTTCATTTTCCCCTACTTCAATCTACCTCATTCTCGCTTATGCTCTCTGATTGAACCTAAGGATTTTGTTCCTGGTTCAACTGAACCTGGTTCATTTGCCCCTAGTTCAGGCTCCTTCATTCTCGACCATGCTCACGGTTTGAACCTGGGGATTTTGATCCTGGTTCAACGGAACCTGGTTCATTTTCCCCTACTTCAGGCTCCTTCATTCTCGACCATGCTCACGGATTGAACCTAAGGTTTTTGAACCTGGTTCAACGGAACCTGGTTCATTTTCCCCTACTTCAGGCTCCTTCATTCTCGACCATGCTCACGAATTGAACCTAGGGTTTTTGATCCTGATTCAACCGAACCTGGTTCATTTCCTCCACCTTATTCAATATAACCTTGAGCAGCTGCATAAAAAAAAGACACCCTCATATGAGAATGTCTTTGTCTGCCCAGCAGCGTCCTACTTTCACAGGGGGAAACCC
>NZ_JAHQCS010000144.1 GCF_019042215.1 Evansella tamaricis
CCGTTTGTTTAAAAGGGTCAGCTATAGATTATTGAGCTATCGCACTTATTTGGTTGAAGAAGGTAGAGTGATTTATCTCTAATTTCCCATCAATCCAATATCATAAAGAATAAACTGGAGTGTTGTAAAAAGAACGATAGACAAAGCATATAGTACAGTTCCTTCAACTAAAAATGGTAGCATTACAGCTAAAGTAACGCTAAAGGTAAACTTTAAACTTGTTCTTTTTTTCTTTGCTTTTTCTGCTGCACTAAAACTTGCAAAACTTATTATTAGTAAGATAAAAATTATCAAATATGAAAACAAAAAATTCTCTCCTTTAATGCTTAGTTAAAAATAGTTTTCTTACAACAAGAAGGGATTAATTTTATTGAACAATCCTCCCCGTTAGTGACATAAGTAAAAGTTCTACTTAATCTTTTCCTGTATCAGTTGAATAACTTCTTTATAATAAGAAACGTGATGTGGTACGTGTTTATCTATGTTTACATTTTCTTTAATAATAAGCTTATTACCATCCTTATTTATTTCAAACCCATTGATTTCTATTTCCTCTCTATCACCAAACCAAAGTTGAGTAAAGTCGGTAAATATTGCTCTAGCTATTCCTGAAACTTCTTCAAGTTGAAGTGTAAAATCATCAAAGGTATTCTTGCTCTTATATAAAAAAACGTTTGCTGATTCTTTATCTATGAAATTTTCTTTCACAACACAATAATCAATTATACCTAACGGAATTAAATCCTCAAAAGCTAAATCTATTCCTATTTCTTCTTTTATTTCCCTTACTCCGTCTTGAACTGTCTCATCAGCTAATAAATGTCCAGCAGCAGTAATATCTAATAGGTTAGGGTAGTCTTTTTTATTTTTACTACGAAGTTGTAGATAGATGTAATCTATTCCTTGTTCATTTCTAATAAACCAACAATGAAATGCTTCATGCCAATATCCGTTCTTATGTACATCACTACGTGAAGCAATTCCTATGTGGTTTCTATTATCATCGAAAACCTTTAATTTCTCTTGCTCTCCCATAAAATATCCTCCCATGAATTATCTCTTTTTCTAATTCTCGTCCTTAAATTTAACTGCACAAATAGTAATAGAAGAGAATAGTTCTAATTCAGCAAAAGCTTTCCTTATTCAACTCTTGCTCCGTTAGTGCAATCGAAATCACATTTGCTTATTGAAGGATTTTCCCCGTTACTTCAATATCTTTTATACTCTATTTCAATGTTAACACTAATTCCCTTTTATTTAGGTTAAAAATGTATAAAAGCGTCTCTGCTTATTGCAGAAACGACCCGTTTGTTCAATAAGAAATTCAAGGACTCAGATTTTCATTTTGTTTTCATATATCTCCAGTGCTTTATTATACATGGCTTTATCTATTCCAAATAACTGTGTTACCCAATATTCTATTTCTCCCTTGTTTAATACTTTTTCACTTTTCCCTGTTTGAAAGTGTTGTTTTAAAACATTTTTCTTCAAAGAAGTTGGTACACCATTAATATATCCAAAAATTTGTATCTCTCTAAGTACAGGAGATGTATCCCAATTATTAGAGCTTTGAATTATTGGCTTCATGTCTTGTAAAATAATAGGATTCGGATTTAAAGTTTTGACAGGTCCTGGAGTTCTTATTATTTTTATACCTTCATTGGTGACAGAGTAATCAAATATTTCTCTTTGGTCTTTGACTTTAAAGCTTTCAAACATCGGATACGCTTGAAATAAAGGTGCACAATACCCAACATCAACATAATAAGGTTGGTCAAGTTCTACTCTAAGGCAAATGTGACCTGGCTCCATATAAACGTAATAAACGGTAAAGCCTAGTTGGGTTAATAACCAATGAAGCCCGACCGAATGTGTCCAACACGTTCCACCCATCCCTTTATTTATAACACGTTCAAAATAAATATCGATTGAAGGTAAAAACTGACCAGTTTCTTCTCCATTTTGCCAATCAATAACCTTTGTCAGTGTTTCCCATTTAATTTTCTCTTGATGATTTTTAACTATTTTATTTAGGAATGATAGATTAGTATGTTCTTTTTTTACCGAAAGAAAATTTAATATTTTATTGATTAATTTGTCGTTTACCATAAAAGTTTATCTCCTCACTCATAAGATTTAATAGGTCAGCAACTATAATAAAAGTTCGAAAATAAATAGAACAATAGATATCACAATTAGCATTCATATGAACTCCAAATTTTAAATTCTATTGTCTTATTTTTATGATAAATCAACTGTAGCTTATTGTAGTATTCTCCCCGTTCGACACAGCGGCAGCGACCGTCTGTTCCACTAATGCTCCCGTTTGTTGAAGACCAAGGTTATATTTCATCTTGAAAACCAAGCAAATTATTTCTTGGATAGATAATGTCTTGCATTAACATAAAATATAGTACCAAAGATAAATAAAAGGACTATAACCGAGCTTGCGATAGCTGAATACTCACCTATAAAAATATATTCACTTGTCAAATTAACAAATACCATTACTGCCATAACAACGTACAAACCTTTTAAATATTTCATACTTTTGTTCAAAACCTCCGTTTTCTTTAAATGATACAACATTTAACTAAACTGTTCGTTAGCATCACAACGGAGCAACGGCTTCTTGCACTATTGCATCCGTTTGTTTAAAAGGGTCAGCTATAGATTATTAAGCTATCGCACTTATTTGGTTGAAGAAGGTAGAGTGATTTATCTCTGATTTCCCATCAATCCAACATCATAAAGAATAAACTGGAGTGTTGTAAAAAGAACAATAGACAAAGCATATATTACAATTCCTTCAACTAAAAATGGTAGCATTACAGCTAAAGTAACGCTAAAGGTAAACTTTAAACTTGTTCTTTTTTTCTTTGCTTTCTCTGCTGCACTAAAACTTGCAAAACTTATTATTAGTAAGATAAAAATTATCAAATATATTAGTAAGAGAAAATGAGAATATATTTACTGAAAATAGATTAGTAAACATCACACCAAATATAAGCATTGGTATAAGAAGAACTAAAGAAACAAATCTCGAACGTGGGGAGAGGTCATGTTTTGTTCCGCATTTGCTACATTGAATAATTCTTCTCTGTGGATTGTTAAACCATAGGGATTTATAAACTTTAAGCCAGTTAAATTGGTGGGTACATTTTTTACATTTTGAAAGCTTCATATTTACCTCCTAGAACTTTTCAATTGAATAAGGAAGTCAACAATATCTACACTTGTTATATCGACGCCTCAACCAATGCTCCCGTTTGTTTAAGTACGTCAATTCACAAGATACCTTATTCTAACTTTCTGAAAACCAACGGAGTGCTTTTTGTTCCATCTCACTTACAAATTTCTTTTTTGCTGGACTGTATTCCCTTGTAGTATCGTAACGTTGAGCTAAGTCTTCTTTGAACCGACTGTAATTATCTACTTCTGTAGGATGAGACCTCAGATAATCTCGAAAAATCAAATGCCTTTCAATTTCAGGATTATCAAATTGATAAAAATGTATATGATGAGTTCTGTTAAGCCCGCCTTTTCTAAATAACCTTCTACCTGGAATACCCCAATCTCCAGCTACATCATATCCAAGAGACTCCATTTGGTTATTGAATATATCAACCTTCTTAATGTTTTTGACAATACACATCATATCGATTACAGGCTTTGCTTTCATACCACGAACTGACGTACTCCCAAAATGCTCACACTTTATTATCTCCTCACCAAATATTGCTTTAAGGAACTCCGCCTCAGTCTCAAACATTTGGAACCAAATTTCACTATAATCTGTAAGCCGAATTTTCATTTTGCTGTACTTCCCTTTTTTTAATTTCTATTTATTGGAGTAGATTAGAATTTTATAGACCATCCCCGTTTGTTGAAGAAGGAACAGCAACAGCTTCTTGTGCTAACGCACCCCCTTAGCTCAATAAGTCTAAGGCAATGTCTGAAAGCCTATCTCTTATTACTAACTGAACTTTTCTTGCTTTTTCATTTATGTTTTTTAATTCTTCTGTTTGTATTTCCCAAGATAATTTTGTTTCTTGTTCTAATTTTTTTACTTGTTCCTCAATTAAAAGCGAATGCTTTTCATATATCTTTAAAGCAACTTTTTCATCGTTAAATTCCTCTGGTAATCTATAATTTAATCCATTAAACCATTCTTGGAATTCTTTTTTACCATATTTATTAAACCTGTTTTCTAAAACATACATTATTTCTTCAACAAATTCCTTATGAGCTCCTATTTCATACATCTTGTTTTGGATGTTATCCAAAGTAATATTTACTAGTGCATTTCTATCCCTAAAACCAAATATTTTCAATAGTTTCTTAATCATTGTTTCCCCGCCTAATAACCATTTTTCTTAAACTTTTCCCGTTAGCGCCATAACGAAAGCGAAGGTTACAACTAAAGCTCTCCGTTACTTTAAGTGTAAAGCCTCACAAAGTCACTAACCTTCTCTGTCGGTCAATTTTATGCCAATCCAAATCAAGGCACCTACGATGAGTCCATAATTTAATTGTGTTACCGTATCGGTACCAGCAACGTCACTTAATGTTAGTGTAATTATCATATATATTACAGCAAAAATTATAGTGAAACCGAAAGTATATAGCATTGTTTCTCCCCCTTTATAATTATTAAATTCTTCACCCCATTTGTTGAACATAAGTAGAAAGAGCCTCTTGAACTATCGCTCTCCGTTTGTTTAATACGAATTCACTCAAATCAATATAAAATTGTTCCAATGTTGTCTAAAAAGTTATGTTCAAGAAAATCTCTTGTATAACCATCCATTTCTGTGACTATATCTACCCAGTATTCGGATATTACTGCTTCATCTTTATAAGTATCAAAATAAACATCTGGATTAAGTCTACCGTTATCTGAAACACCAACAACGTTTTCAACGATAGTAGTTAACCATAGTTCATTTAATTCTCGAATCTTTTTTATTTTTTCAATTTCATTTTGCTCGACTTCAAATTTACTTGTGTATGTTAATTCGTAAGGAAAGTGAGATTCTCTAATATCTTTATCAAATCCTTCTTCTTTTGCAATATCCCAGATTAAAAGATAAAAGAAATTTGCGATATTAGTAGAATTGTTAGCTGGTAAATTATTGACAGAATCTCTATCTAATCTCTTTAAAGCAATAGCAAACTGTTGATAGTCCTGAGTAATCCTAACAATAGAATAATTATTATCATAAAGCGTTTCTACTTGTCCCAATGATATAGTTTTCGAACTAATAATCTCGTTATAAATCTGTTGGTTTGCCGTTATAGAAGATATGAGTGTAGAGATGTTATTAGCTATTTGTAATGATAAGTAATTCTCATATCTTTGCTTATCTAAATATTGATTAACTCCCCAAATACTAATTATAATTATAACTACTAATAAGAATACTCCTGCTACTTTTTGTTTCATTAGTACACCACTTTTCAGTAAAATTAAATACGCTAAATTGCAAATCCTTTTTCATCCAACCGCCCCAATAGAGCACCACAAAGGAAACGCCAGCTTATGATGCTAGCGCAGAATTTAGTTTAAGTGTAAACCATCACAATTTTGTTATGTTAGTCAATTAAAATTTCGACTTCAACTGCTTCAATTGAAGAACCCCACTTATTATGAGGAGTTATCCAAACCCCTAATTTTTGATAATTGGTAGTGCTATCCCCAGCAGGTTGAGAGTAGGATGATAATTCGGAAGGAGAAATTAATGTTTTTTTATTCTGACTTTTAATATAAATTTTTGTCCTTTCGCTTAAATCAATGTATCCAAACCCTTCATAATCATCTGGAAATGTAGCAATGTATTCATTAAAAACAGGTTCAGTTGGATTAAATTCATCCATAGTTAACGTGTAAGTGATTCCATCCATTTTGTTCACTGGTTCATTTCTTTGGTCTACAATAGTAATTAACTTACCTGTATGATAGTAAAGAACTTCTTCTAGTTCACCATTTTCCTGTATATGACAAGCGAATAAAAATAGTATCAATATCATTAAACAGTATTTTGTCTTTCTGAATTTTTTTAACTCAACCATCGTCGGTTCCTCCAGTTTTTTCTAAAATATTAACACAAAGGAACGTATATTCGCAATTCTCTATAATTAAGTCTCTAGGTGAAAAGAACTGTTAAAAGACCCAGTTGTCTTCTTGAACTCTCCTCCCCTTCAGTTTAACATTATTTTCCAAATAAATGTTTAACCAAAGGGGATATTTATTCATTTTATCAGAAGTATTTGCGGTATAATTCTCTCCGCATTGCACCACTAAGTTGTGCATAAATCTTTGTTGTCTCACTTTTTTAATGTCCTAATAGATTCTGTATTACTTCTAATGGAGCACCATTATTCAACATATGAGTGGCATAGCTATGTCTATGTTGGTGAGGATGAATGCTTTTATTTATTCCAGCTCTACTGGATATACGTTTTATTACATACCTCATCTGTGCAATACTCAAGCGGCGAGGGGGGTCTCTCCGTTACAAATAATGCCCTATTGGTATCCATTCGTTCTTCCGAGTACCTTTTTTAGCCATATCTCACAACGAATATTAAAATACACTTCCCGTTCTTTACCTCCTTTTCCTCTTGCAATGATCGACGACTTTCTAAGCTGATACTTTCTTTATCTAGTAATACAATTTCTCCGAATCGACAACCTGTTGATTACCAATTTAGATTAAATTACTACTTAATTTCTTCTCATAACAAATGCATTCATGTACACGATTAAACTTCTCTTTTATTAAGTCTTTGTCTTTACCTAAATAATGAGCGAATGCTTGTATTGGTACCAAATCATGTGCAGAGCTGGTTAACGTACCTTTGAATTCATCACCAGTTTCAATAAATACATGTAAATAAGAATCTTCCTTAGAAAAACCATTTTTTTCATACCATTTATTTACCCAAATATCATCCCTGGTCCATGCCTCTAAGCGATTCAGTCCTACGTCCGTAGCTATTTTCTCAGCTTCTGTCAAAAGAAGATTACCTATCCCTTTTCTTTGGTAATCTGGGTGAACTGCAATATGCCATATCATTCCACCAAGACCGTCTCCTCTTGAACAAACAGTCCGTTCTTTAACCTCATATTCAACATCAATCAAACCTACTACTTGACCATCTACAACTGCAACTAACTCAATTGAAGGGTTTTTGAACTTCTCTTTTTCTCTTATCACATTATCAAAATATGCTGTATCCAAAAATGATAGTAACCTGCATCGTACCCATCCAATTTCATCTTG
Organism: Evansella tamaricis; assembly: GCF_019042215.1. Lineage (GTDB taxonomy): Bacteria > Bacillota > Bacilli > Bacillales > Salisediminibacteriaceae > Evansella > Evansella tamaricis. Next base: position 7,287 of record NZ_JAHQCS010000144.1, read on the forward strand.
TGAATTATATTGTCTAATTTCCATTATATTAATCTCCTTTTATATAAGAATCAGTTATTCGTGTTAGGAATGGATTATTAATAAATAAAGACCTTCGTAACTAAACGAAGGTCTCACTCATTTGAAAAGAACACTTTTCGTAAATATAAAATTCACCTATTTTTCGAGGGGAAAGAACCTTCATTATAGTTTTTAAATTTTGTCATACGAATCCCCTCCTCACTACCATTAATTTCCTAACAAAAATAATTATAGCAATTTTCAGTGAATTATACAATACTGTTAATTCATTATGTGTCTTTTATATGTCTTATGTATCTCTTTATGGAGAATACGAAGGTTGTTAAAGTTGTCATCTCCTCCAAGATGTACAGGGGTGTAGTGGTGACAGTTCACCTCAATAGCGGTTAGAAACATTCCTGAAATTTCACATTCACCTCATGGCGCACGGAGAAGAATTGACGAGGTAGTCTGAAATTTGCTGTATAGATATCCATTTTAATTAATCTTTTACTAACAATGAATTTTTTCTATTTGCAGCTATACGTGGATTTACTAGCTATTTTGATCAAACTTTATTTTCTACACGTTGCTCTTCTTCGAAGTTTCCGGAAATTCCAGCACACTGCTTGGTTGGTGTTTCCATAATATCCTTTGAAACATTATCCCAATAGCACCTAATAGCACATTCGTGATTCCTATAGTTATAAAAATGATGCTCGGCCCTATACTTTCAACAAGTATCCCTCCAAATAATGGTCCAATTACTACACAAAAACTTGCTATGGAATTACTTATTCCTGATACACGCCCGATATTATTTTTAACCGTGTGCCTTTGCATAATATATTGAAAACCCACAGTATATAAACCTACACCAACTCCGAGGATAATCCCATATATTATTACAATCCAGCTTGAAAATCCGACTTGTAATAACCCCATCCCACCATAGCCTACACCAAGACAAATTAAACTGCCCCCCATTAACCATCCATACCCGTATAAAATTTCAAAGCGGTTTAAAATCATTATCATCAAAACTGCTCCGAACCCTGAAGCAGCTGCAAGCCAACCTATCATTTCTGGACGATTCGGGGCGATTTCCCGCAGCAATATAATTGCTTGAATATCGACCATACTCATCACAAGTAATGCCATAAAGAAAAAACCAAAACCAGCCAAAAGTATCCGACTCTGAAAAACTGATTTCCATCCATCTTTCCAGGATTTCCAGAATCCCTCTTTTTTTTCAACATTAGCTTCATGCGACAGGTCTTCTGCAACAGCTTTATATTTTATGTTTTTCTGTACTATAATACTCAAAAGGATAAGAGTTGAAAGGAAGAAAGCAATTGCATTAATAAGTATACATAATTGAGGTGAAAATGCACTGGCCAAAATTCCACCAACAAACGGTGCGATAATTTTAGAAATTTGCATAACTATCCCGTTAAGAGAAATTGCTTTTAAGATTTGTACCTCCGATACAACTTCCTTTATCAGCCCTTGTTGAGCAGGAAAATGAACCACATTTACTATTGATCGAAGAGTGATAATTAATAAAGCAATCCATGGACTTGCTATTAATAATAGAAATAAAGTAAGTACAGCGGTAAGTAAATCTGAATACATCATTATCTTTACTTTATTTACTCTATCGGTTAAGACACCAGAAAACTGACTTAGCAAAGCTTGAGGTAATGCCATAGCTACAGGTATCAACGCAATCAATACGGGATCAACTTTCCAAATATACCCAAATAAAATCATAAGAGCAATCGTATCAAAATAATTCCCCATCATCGATACCGTATAAGAGGCAAACAATCTCATAAAGATTCCATTTTTCCAAATTGAAGGTTGTTTTGCAGTGATTTCAGTCATTTTTCAATTCCCCCATATGAATAGGTAGTAAAAGTCCTTTTTATGACTTTATTTAACTATAATTATAGGGGTGCTATGTCATAGGAGTATCAGAGGGAGAAATTTGTTTATTTTTTTATTATCAACGAACCGCTAATGAGTAGACTTATTCCTGAGTAGCAATTAAGTTATTTATCGTGTGTCGACAGACAACGTAAATCGCGCCTCCTAAAGAAGCGATTTCATTAAAAACAAGGATACATATTGTTGTTAATTTAACTCTCTCCCCCCACTTGTTCCTCCAGGATTATTTTTATACTTTTAATAAGTGTTGTAAATTGATACTCTTTATTCAGTGATTTCCATTTTTCGTAAATATCCTGGTGAGTAAGATCGTCCTTAACATCTTCCGCAAGTAAAAACATACAAATATCTATAGCAGTAAATATATGAGATTTGTACTTTGTTTTTTTTATTGTTTCAAATCCCTTTTCAATATCTGCACGGCCATCTTTCTCCCGTCCACTCTGGATACCAAATAGACCTTTTATTACTGTATAAATCCCTAACTCACGCTGATAGGGTTTTTCAGAAAAAAACATATCTAGCTTGACGATTATATCTTGAACCTTTTTGTTTTCCCTTAAACACATAGCTTTAATTAAACTAATTATTAAATAAGAAGGATAAAGATCATTACTTTGTTCAGTTATCTCGGGGGAGTTCTTTTCAATTTTTGTCATTTGTTCCTTAGCAAGTGCGAACTCTCTAGAAAATACATAAGCATAGAGCAACGTAATGTTTTCAACTTCATATATAACATGATCAGGAAAAAGTTTCTTTTCCAACCCATTTTTAATATAAACGATCGTTTGGCGATAGTCTTTTGAGATAACCGAAAATAAATATATAAGAAATAATAATTTGCTAGACATTTGGTGTTTATAATCTTGAACAAACCACCAAAAATCACCTTTCATAAAATAAATTAACGGATTATAATCTACCGGCATATTAATATTTAAAGCTTTTTGGTTAACCAACGCATTTATTGCTTCTCCCGATCCATAAAGATTATACTTATTAAAAAGTTTCTCTATTAAAATATGGAATTCTTTATCATAGGCTACCGGAGCTGTTTCTACCCGTATTTCCTTTTTGGAAAGTTGATAACCAAATCCCTTAACTGTATCTATTGAAATAAGGTTATCCCAATCCTTTAACTTCTTTCTTAGCCGGTATATGTGGTCATCAATAGTTCGATCAGAAGGCGTTTCCAATTTCCAAACTTCATCTAATAAGTGGGATCGCGTGAAAGGTTGGTTTGCATTTTCAAAAAGATACTTTAACAAGTAATATTCTTTTCTCAAAAGATAAACTATCTCACCATTATAATCAACACAGTAATCTTTTAAGATGAAATGTAAGGACATTCAGCACCACCCTTTTTCAATGTATTGTGTAATCTGATGCCTCAATATTGTCATATATTTCACAAATTAACAACCTGCACTCTCAGCTCTCTGAAAGGTATATAGCAGTCCGTAAAAAAATATTCATCTAATAGGTTAAAAGCCCTAACTACAAATTCTCTTTCCGCTTTTCCGAAAAGATTTTCCTATATCTTATATCAATTCATTCGTAACATCAGCGTTTTTCCAATCTAATAGATATTGATACCTGTATTATGAATTAAGGATGGAAATATTTATTTTGACCTACTTTAATAGTGGTGTGGACCACTTTCATTTCATGTATATTTAACCATAAAACACATATATAGCAATAAAAAATCACATGTGATTTCTGCTTTTGAAATCGCATGTGATTTTGCTTGTGATTGGCTTGTTTAAACCTTTGAAGTAAACCCGTTAGAATGCTCATCTTCCCTTTTTTATCCTATTCGCTTCAAATCTAATTTTACTTAAGAATATATTTGTCCTATTGAAGAAACGGGATCTTAGTTTTTAATAAGAATAAATGGATTTGAATTGCCTGCCAATAAAATTAGCTGATACGGGGGGAAGTTCTAATTCCCTTGACCAAATAGAGAGTTGACCAATGTGATGTATCTCATGAGCGATGATATGATGTAATATTTCATCAACAGTATAATTATCTTCATCCCAAGAGACACTCACAACTTTATCTTTTGGTTCATCTCCATTTCTTTTGAGAAATTCTACTATTTCATTTCGGAAGCTATCTGAAAGGGATTTAACCTTCTCAGGCGTATTGTAATCTGCAAATTCAACTACTACGTCTTTTTTGCCTTGAATACCACGAATCCAACTATATTCCACATCAATAATGTGGAAAAGGGTAGATAAGATACTTCCTGCTCCCCCAGTTCTACTTTTTAACAACTCTTCATTCGATAGTTGATTACACCATTCCAACCATTCTTCTCTTACTTTCCAGTTATATTCAAAAAACTTTTCCAAATTAATGCTCCTACCATATTATTGTCTTATATCAAAGGAATCTCCGATAACTTTCCGTTCACTTCATACAACAAAAACATCTATGTGAAATGCCTTATTCAACAATTATTCTAGGCACTGGTTTCTTTAAAGAGGTTCATTCAGCAATAAGTTCTACTTTTGGCGTTTTACCGTAATGGTTTTCTACACCAAAGATTTCAACGTATACAACTTCTGATACTTCATCTTGGTCAACCTCTACTATAATCGTTCTTGGCGTTAGATCATCTGTACAATCCCCTCTTTTGGATTGCTCATCTAAATGGACGATCATAGTTGTTTTATCTGCATTTAGCTCTACTGCTTTAAATTGGAACGGGCACGATCCAGATTCCGTTAACCCTAAGAAAAATGTAACTTTACTAGTCCAATCTATTTCTTTTGGATTATCTTGTAGCCCAAACTCATTCCAAGTCGTATTAAATTCATCTTGATTGTTAACTTTTTTAACCATTACCCTTTCATCTGATTGTTCATAAAAATCGTCAGGAACTGTTTTTACACTTTCTATTACGTCACTCGATATAATAAGTGCCTTATCTCCTTCTGTACTATTACATCCAACCAATAGGACTACTAAAAACAGAATCATTATAAATGATTTCCACCTCACTATAATCCCCCCTTTAATGGCAATACGCTCCCGTTTCCACCTTAGTGCAAAAGCTGTTTTGTGCTATAGCCTCGTCTTAAAGGAAACTGTGGACCGACACTGTCTCATTTCGATAAAAAGCTTTTTGGCATCAAAACTGCTACGACTTCACCTTTTGCACAAAGGACATCTTCTGCGAAAACTTCCACGTCCACCTTCCATTTCTTTGGATGGATTTCTTCCAGTGTCCCCACTGCCCTCAAAGGGACACCATGTGGAGTTGGCTTGAGGAACTCCGTTTTCAAGGAAGCCGTTACAAACTTTGGAGCATCGGTTCCATCTCCAATCCTATTGCCATTTTTTTCGTGCAAGGCAAGGGCTGCTGAACCTGTCCCATGACAATCAATCAGCGATGCTATTAAACCGCCATAAACAAATCCTGGAATCGCCGTGTGCTCCGGCCGTGGTGTATAGACGGTAATGGTTTGCTCTCCAGCCCAGCCCGTCCGAAATTGAAGGCCATCTTTATTCAATCTGCCGCATCCATAACACCACGCAAATTCGTCTGGATACACATCCTGTATCGCACTTTCTATCTTATCCACTTTGTTTATCATTCTGCATTCCCATCCTTTTTTGTGATTTATTTTCTTTTATATGATTCGAATGTTTAGTGGTTTCCCTATTACTAATTATTCGATGAAGACTGTCACAAACCTTTTTTCCTTCCATATAAACATCGTTAATCAAGGCGCTTTGGCCACGGTGACATTTTTGTGTACAGTGGCAAATGATGCATTGAACCTAATTACTTCGACCAAAAACACTGTCGTTTTTCTTCAATTTGCTCAAATGAGTTGTCCCCATTCAAGTGCGTCGTTCCAAACAGACAGGCTCGTTAATTATTGATATAATCATTCTTGGGAACAACTATTATAAGCAATACATAATTAATTTCACTTGATAAATTTTCTACAAAAGGAGCATGAATGATGAGAACAATAAAGCTCGGAACGAGTAGTTTAGAGGTACCTGTTGTAGCAGTAGGTTGTATGCGGATTAATTCCCTGGATAAAAAGGCGGCGGAACATTTCGTACAAACAGCATTGGAAAACGGAGCAAACTTTTTTGACCATGCAGATCTTTATGGGGCCGGAGAATGTGAAGAGATCTTTGCCGAGGCCGTCCACATGAATGAAAGTGTCCGGGAAAAGCTTATTCTGCAATCGAAATGTGGGATTCGTCCAGATAAAGGGATGTTTGATTTCTCGAAGGAACATATTTTAGATTCTGTAGATAACATCTTAAAACGCTTGAAAACAGATTATCTCGATGTATTTCTTCTTCACCGGCCGGATACGTTGATGGAACCGGAGGAAGTGGCAGAAGCCTTCGATATTCTGGAAAGCTCAGGAAAAGTTCGGCATTTCGGTGTTTCCAACCAAAATCCAATGCAAATGGAGCTTTTGAAAAAGTATATGAAACAGCCGATTGTTGCCAACCAGCTTCAATTGAGCATTACGAATACAACGATGATCGATAGTGGCTTTAATGTGAACATGGAAAATGAAGCTGCAGTAAACCGTGATGGGAGTGTGCTCGATTATTGTCGGCTGAAGGATATTACGATCCAGCCTTGGTCACCTTTTCAGTATGGGTTTTTTGAAGGGGTATTTCTTGGAAATGATAAGTTCCCGGAGTTAAATCAAAAGATTGATGAGATTGCTGCCAACTATGGGGTATCGAACACAACGATCGCCATCGCTTGGCTTTTACGCCACCCTGCCAATATGCAGCCGGTCATTGGAACGATGAACGAAGCCCGTTTAGCGGACTGCATCAAAGCTGGTGATATCCGCCTCACACGTGAAGAATGGTACAGTATTTACCGTGCAGCGGGTAATATTTTGCCATAACATATTTGAATATTGGTCTGGATTTAACTTTTGCCTCCGTTGCATTTCTGTAACGGAGGTTTTTTCACAGAATTGTCAGGGACCTGGTCCCCGAATATTAGTTCGGGGACCAGGTCCCTGACAATTTCTTATTTAGTTGGGATTCTTCCACGTGTTCCTCAAAGGGTTCCTCTTTCGCTGACGTTAAAAATAGATATGCCTCCGCCGTCGCATTTTTCGCCTCAAGAGAAGTAGCAGCACTAAAATGATAAGTCCAACAAATGAACCTCCCAGTATATAAAAGGGATTGGGGGTGAACGTGAACGTCGGTAGCACTTTACTTAAATCCAGTTCTACAGTTGTATCAATGCCCGAAAGCATAGACGGAGAATCCTGTGACTTTTGTTCTTCTATTTGCCTCTCTTTTACGATTTCCGTTTCCGTTGCTGTGATCCGTTCCATTTCCGGTTGTGCCGTCGCTGGAATGGCTGGTTCACGCACTTCTGAAAAAATCTTTTCTTGTAAAACTAACCTGCCGTCTATGTCTCTTTTTATTGCTTCCCGTGCTAATTTGGCCAGTTTTTTTTGTCCAAATTCATTTGGATGTATGTCACCTTCGAATATGTACTCATCTTGTTTTCCTGAAAACGCAGTATGAACGTCCACAACCGCAACCTGATCCAGTTGGGAATGGTAGTTCGAAAAAATATGATCATTAAGATCCTCCACCATATCGTCTATGATGTTGTAGACCAGGTTCCAAAAGAATGTGCCATCAGTTATCACAGGATTATATAGATTATAAAGGATGATTGGTGCTTCCGTGCGCTCCCGTATCGTATTGATAATGTGGGTCAGGTTCTCCGCTAAATCTTGTTGTGCTTTTTGAACATCTGCTTCTATTTGGAACGGATCAATGCTATTCAAGTCTTCGGTCTCTATTAGATCATAAAATTGAATGGCGTAGAGGAGGTCATTGTTACCAATATTAATAGTAACCATATTAGCATGTTGTATAGGGCTCCAAAAAGTCTCGTCATTTTCGAGCACATAGAGCAAATCACTGGATGTCCAACCAGGAACACCTAGGTTTTCCACCTCGAATCGTTCTTCATCAATGAGAAAAGGAAAGGCTTGTTTTTCGGAGTTATCAAGGTTATATCCAGCAGTGATCGAATCTCCCAAGGACACAAGCTTTTTTCTATTTTGTTCTTCGGCTATTACTTCTTTCTCTGACGCCGACAAGTGTACTATGAAAATTAGCAGTGCAAGAATAATAGAGATTCGATTTTTATTCATTGGACAAACCCTCCTTAAACTTCATTTTGTCCTTTCTGAATATTCCTTATTCAATTGATGGAAGGGATTTTTGATTGTTTATCACAAATTTTTGGATGAACGCGTGAGATACTTCACTTGCTCTCTTCACACGTTCATAGGGCTTTCATGAACGCGTCAACTACTCCGGTTATAATCACTTCCAAAGTGCCCCGTAGCGAATATGTTGAAACTGAAAAAGTTTAAAACCACTTTTTCAGTTCCTATGCGAGTAGGTGAAGGAACTAGACAATGCCCGAAGGTGCCAAAACTTATAGATAAATTCTTACCTATTAAAAAATGCCCAGCCAATTAACTAGGTTAATTGGCTGGGCAGGCAATCTGCAAACTTATAGTTTTCATGGCCGAGCATATTTCTTCTTTTTTACACATTGCCCAATTCTATGGTACAGCATGCTCTGCTTCCTACACATTACTCGATTACTCCACTCTAGTTTTCCAGTAGCTTCAATCTCTACCATTTGGCTCCAGCAGGATCTGGGCAGGATTTACTCTTTAAATAAGCTCGGTAGGTGACGATACATCCGGAGTGTTTGCACGTTGTTCCATATTGTAAATCTGGACAATCCATACAGATGGAGAGGCGCTCTTCATACATTGCCTCCTCTACGGTCTTAGAGGGGTCGATCTCAAAATCGATATCACGAACCCCTTCTAGCACACTCGTTCTGCAGCTTTTACATTCCCGGTCCACGGTTCCCTTACTCATAGACTAACCTCACCCTACTTCACAGCTAACACAACAACAGACATTGGAGGCAAAGTGACTTTCATTTCATCGCCTTCAACAGTGAATCCTTCGAATGCCGCTGGTTTCACGTTATCTGGATTTTCAAATGTGTTGTGGGCATTTGTTTCCTCCGCTGTCAAAATGCGACCAGTCACATTAAAGGACTCACCAGAAAGTCCGCGAAGATTCATTGATACACTGGATACACCTTTAGGATTGATGTTACAAAGACTGATATGCTTGACACCAGTTGCATCCTTGGAAGCTGATACGCTGACAGATGATAATTTCTCCCCGTTAAATTCATAGTCTTCCGATTGCACATCAACAGCCAGTTTCGTGGCATCCTGATGAACCTTGAACATTTCAAATACATGATATGTTGGAGTCGTCAGCATTTTTTCCCCTTCGGTCAATACCATGGCTTGAAGCACATTGACGGTCTGGGCGATATTCGCCATTTGGACTCGGTCACTATGGTCATGGAAAATATGGAAGTGAACTCCTGCCACTAAAGCGTCACGAATCGTATTTTGTTGATAAAGGAATCCAGGATTCGTTCCAGGCTCCACATCAAACCAAGTACCCCACTCGTCTATGATCATTCCAACTCGCTTCTCCGGATCATATTTATCCATGATCGTGGAGTGATTCGTAATTAATTCATCCATGTGCAGAGCTCTCTTCATCGTCATAAACCATTCGCTTTCACTAGGATCAAGGGCTGACCCTTTACCTAACCAGAAATCTCCAGGAATGGTATAGTTATGAAGACTTAGTCCATCCATTAATTTGCCCGCTTCTCTCATGAGAACCTCGGTCCAGTTGTAGTCATCAACATTGGCACCGCCAGCAATTTTATATATTTTATTGTCTCCATAGTTTCGGACATACGTTTGATATCGACGGTACAGATCCGCATAATATTCCGGACGCATGTTTCCGCCACAGCCCCAGTTCTCATTCCCCACACCAAAATACGTCAGCTTCCAAGGCGCTTCACGACCGTTTTCCCTTCGCCAATTTGCCATGGGAGATTCGCCGTCCATGGTCAAATATTCCACCCATTCAGACATTTCCTGAACCGTACCGCTCCCAACATTTCCACAAATATACGGCTCTGCACCAAGCATGTCACAAAGCATCATAAATTCATGTGTTCCGAAGTGATTGTTCTCAATAACACCACCCCAGTGAGTATTTACCATTCGTTTGCGGTTTTCCCGAGGCCCAATACCATCTTTCCAGTGATACTCATCAGCAAAGCACCCACCTGGCCAGCGTAAAACTGGGATCTCCAGCTTCTTCAATGCTTCGACAACATCATTCCTGACACCATTTGTATTTGGGATCGGAGAATCTTCCCCTACCCAAAATCCTTCATAAATACAACGGCCTAAATGCTCCGCAAAATGACCATAAATGTTTTTATTAATTTTTCCCTGTTCCAGATCCGTATTAATTACCACTTTGTTCGTCATTACTTGTAAATCCTCCCTTTGAAAAATAATTTGTGACCATTTTCACCTTCATATCGTTACCTGAATCCCATTATCCTTCATATGAAGTTTTCGCCTCTGATCAAGAGCAATTGTCATTCAACTTTCCTTCTGTTCTGACGTGGAATGACGAACGATTAGTTCTGGTTCAAATATAACGGATTCCACCAATTGCTTCGTTGACTGATGCTGGCTTTCCACTAGTTCCACTATCATCTTTGCTGCCTGTTCTCCCATTTTCATCTTAGGATGGGAAATTGTCGTTAATTTTATTTCTGATGCCTGTGCTAAAAACGAGTCGTCAAATCCTACGATAGACATTTTTTGGGGCACTTTCAATTTGGATTCCCGTAAGACATCTAAGAGCATTAGTGCCAGTTCATCGTTATATGCCACAAGTGCTGTCGGTACATCCGTTTGTAAATCAATTAGTTTTTTCAATTCTGCAGCAGGTTTAGTTCGTTTTTCTTCCGTACTATAGCTGATAATATTTTTTGGATTGATCGGAATTTGATGTTTCCGGTGTGCTTTAATATAACCTTTCATCCGTTTGACGCCTTGGGTATCATCCGTTTTGAAAAAGCCAGCAATCTGTTTATGTCCAAGTTTGATAAGATGTTCCGTCTGAAGGAAACCACCTTTTTCATCATCCACAACCAGACAAATTGGTTCTAACTCATCATAAAAGGCGTTAATCATGATATATGGAATGTTCATTCTCTCCAAATTAAAATAGTAATTGATATTCGGATTAGAATAAGCACTTTTCGTCGGCTCAATGATCACTCCATCCACCTGTTGTGACAAGATGTTTTCCAGAATGCGCTTCTCCGTATCAATGTCGTTGTTCGTACTATACAAACTCACTTGATACCCGAGCTCACTTAAATAGGATTCTGCCCCACGGATGATCGATGGAAAAATATAGTCTGAGATAAACGTCGTAACGATGGCAATATTCCTCTTGTTTGAGGAAGAGTTTCTGTTTTCTTTCCGATCAGCACAAAAGGTTCCGGCACCTTGTTCCCGATAAAGCCATCCTTCATTTACTAATTGACCAATGGCCACTCGAATCGTATGACGGCTCACCTCAAACTCTTTCATCAATTCATTTTCTGAGCTTATCTTTTGTTTAGGTGTATACGTCCCATCCAGAATTCGTGATTTTATCACTTGTATGACTTTGCTATATTTTGTCTGCATTTTACAACCCCATTTACGATGTCAACTCGATTGTTTTTATCCTGCTAGCCACCATCTTTCCTTGGAAGCTTTAGTGCTAATACCATAAAGCATGTAGGTAAGAAAAACGAGGCTTGTAAGTCAATCAAGCCCCGTTTTATTTCCCGTATATCTATCACCGTTTCACTTAAAATCTGCGGGCGATGTCATTCCATCTCAATTCATTTTGGAACTGCATAACATCCGTTTTTTCATTAATAAACACGCACTCAATATCCATCATGTTCGCCCAGTCAAACAACTGCTCTGGCGTAACTTCGAATGAGAAAACAGTGTGGTGCGCACCTCCAGCATGGATCCAGGCTTCTGCTGATTCGCTTAAAGACGGCTGTGGCTTCCAGATAACTTGTGCTACCGGCAGTTTTGGCATTTCTTTCTCCGGTTTAACTGCGTCTACTTCATTTACAACTAGTCGGAATCGATTACCCAGATCAATGAGGGATGCATTAAGGGCGCGCCCTTCACGACCATTAAATACCATACGGGCAGGGTCTTCCTTTCCACCGATTCCTAATGGATGAACCTCAATCTTAGGTTTCGTTGCCGCTATAGTCGGGCAGATTTCGAGCATATGCGATCCAAGAACTAATTCATTTCCCTCTTCAAAGTGATATGTGTAATCTTCCATGAAAGAAGTTCCTTTTCCGTCTGCAACGATTTTCATCATTCGGGTAAGTGCCGCTGTTTTCCAGTCCCCTTCCCCACCAAAGCCGTATCCTTGAGCCATCAGTCGTTGAACAGCAAGTCCTGGCAGTTGCTTCATTCCATGGAGATCTTCAAAGTTAGTGGTAAATGCAGTGAATCCCCCTTCTTCCAAGAATGATTTCATTCCAAGTTCGATTCGAGCCTGATACATAATGGATTCTCGATAAGAATCATCTGTTTCCGCTTGTGGGTTAATGTCATATAGTTCGCTGTACTCTTTGTATAATGCCTGTACTTCCTCTTCCGTTACTTCGTTCATCCGTTCAACTAGATCTCCGATTCCAAAAGCAGTGGTCGTCCAACCAAACTTAATTTGCGCTTCCACTTTATCCCCTTCAGTTACTGCCACGTTACGCATGTTGTCTCCGAATCGAGCCACTTTCAGATTGATACCATCTGTTACAGCAATTGCCGTTCTCATCCAGCTCGCTGTTTTTGCTCGGACTTTCCCGTCTTCCCAATGGCCAACGACTACTTTTCGGGCAATCTTCATTCGGGCACCAATGAATCCATATTCCCTGTCCCCGTGGGCAGACTGATTTGTGTTCATGAAGTCCATGTCGATTGTATCCCAAGGAATCTCCCGGTTAAATTGCGTGTGTAAATGAAGCAGCGGCTTTTTTAATTCAGATAGTCCTGCAATCCACATTTTAGCCGGCGAGAAGGTATGCATCCATGTAATGATTCCTGCACACGTTTCATCGGTATTAGCTTCCATACATAATTTACGAATCCCGTCTGCTGTCGTCAAAACTGGTTTTACTTTAATTTCAAACGGAATATTAGCGTCGCTGTTTAATCCTGCAACAATTTGGTTGGAGTGTTCTTGAACCTCCTCAATCGTTTCTGGACCGTATAGGTGTTGGCTTCCAGTTACAAACCAAAATTCATAGTTTTTTGTTTTCAACATGATTTTTCCTCCTCGAATGGGTTGCATTAAATGATTTATAATTCTAAGACATAATTGCTTATCATACTATTCATCAATATTATTCCTTTAAAAGCATTTTTTACTTGTTTACTTTTGCCCGTAGTAGGCGTTCGCACCGTGTTTACGAAGGAAGTGCCGGTCCAACAAAGTCTGGTCCATCGGTTTTGTATCTGGATTCACCGATAGTGTTTTCCATGCCATCTTTGCCACTTCCTCTAACACAACCGCATTGTGAACGGCAGTTTGAGGGTCTTTACCCCATGAAAAAGGTGCATGAGAATTCACCAGAACTCCCGGAATTTGCATCGGATCAATGTTTTGGTTTTGGAACGTTTCCACAATGACATTTCCTGTTTCCAGTTCATATTGTCCTTTAATCTCTTCCTCTGTCATGGGACGGGTGCAAGGAATATCCCCATAAAAATAGTCAGCATGGGTTGTTCCATATGGTGGAATCGGTTTACCAGCCTGTGCCCAACTAGTTGCACATGTGGAATGAGTATGTACAATCCCGCCGATTTCCGGAAATGCTTTGTAAAGGACAAGGTGAGTTGCCGTATCAGATGATGGTTTCCAATCCCCTTCTACCACGTTTCCGTCCAAGTCAACTACTACCATGTCTCTACTTCGCATTTCAAAATATTCCAGTCCGCTTGGTTTGATTACGACAAGACCTTTTTCCCTGTCAATCCCACTTACATTTCCCCACGTAAACGTAACCAATTCAAATTTTGGTAATGCCAAATTTGCTTTATAAACCGTTTCTTTTAGCTGCTCTAACATGCTTTTAACTCCCTTTCATTAGCTACTAAATTTTCAAACAGGAAAAGGACTCGTATACCAGTTTTCCTAGTCTGCTAAATTTCATAAAACATACTTGATAGTTATGCCATAGAACTTCATTTCTAGTTTCAATAAATTTATTGTGGCTTGTCTGTCCACCTCTCCTAATCATGAAGAAAGGTTTTTGCGAAATCACCCCGCAAGTTTTTTCACGTAACAAGATCAGCCTGTCGAAAGACTTATCAACCCTATAATAAACTGCTTCTAAAACCTCTTTATGAATGACAATCTTTTCTATGGTGATCTCATGATGTTTTTAATCACAGTCAGATTTTTCGCAATTTGTGATAAATCTACTAAAGTGCAACAATTGCCTCCTTCAGTTGATATGACAATAGTTGTACGTATAAGTTTAACTACATTATAGATTATCGTAGCATCCTTATACAAGTGATTTTTAGAAATGTTTTATCTTTAACAATTTCGTAACAAATGCTTATAATAATTGATTGATTACGTTTACATAAAGTAAAGTATAGTTAGTGATATAAGTTTACTACATTGTATTTGGTGCGTACATATTTTATTTCTTTGTCAGTCTGCTTGTATTATTCCCATACAACAGTTTTTAGAAGATAATTCTATAATCCTGAACGGTCATTCTCCCCTATTTGTTAAAGATAGTTTGCTTTAACTAACGGTTACCAATCATCTGTACGAACTCTCCGTGCCGATTGGTAGAATCAGTCCTGTAAATTAGAATCTAGGAGGCGAATAAGATGAATCATGGGAATTTGGCAGCGACTCCACCAATGGGGTGGAATAGTTGGGATTGTTATGGTGCCAGCGTAACGGAAAAAGAAGTCAAAGGAAATGCAGAATATATGGCCAAACACTTAAAAAAGTATGGTTGGGAATATGTAGTTGTGGATATTCAATGGTATGAACCTACCGCTATCTCTTCCCAATACCACCCATTCGTCCCTCTTGAAATGGATGAGTATTCCAGGTTAATTCCTGCTGTTAATCGATTCCCCTCCGCAAAGGACGGTAAAGGATTTAAAGCTCTTGGGGATTATATTCACGGCTTGGGACTGAAATTTGGAATACATATTATGAGGGGAATTCCAAGGCAGGCAGTCCATCAAAACACTTCGATTTATGGAACTTCGGCAAAGGCAAGAGAGATCGCCCATCCCAATTCCACCTGCCCCTGGAACACTGATATGTATGGAATAGACGCTAGTAAAACTGGCGCTAGAGAATACTACAATTCTATCTTTCAACTTTACGCAGAATGGGGCGTTGATTTTGTCAAGGTAGATGATATTGCCGCATCAAAACTGTATGATACACATGTCCCTGAAATAGAACTCATTCATCATGCGATACAGCATAGCGGAAGACCGATGATTTTAAGTCTTTCTCCAGGTCCTTCTCCGATAGAGCATGCCGAAACCTTTAAAAGAAACGCCAATATGTGGAGAATAACGGATGACTTTTGGGATCAGTGGGATCTTCTCTACAACATGTTTGAGCGTTGTGAAAGATGGGAGAAATTTGTGGAGCCTAGTAAATGGCCAGATTGTGATATGCTCCCTCTAGGACATTTAGGTATTCGCTCTATTGATGGACCAGGAGGTGACCGTTGGACCAGATTCACAAAGGATGAACAACAGACGATGTTAACATTATGGACGATTTTCCGCTCTCCTCTCATGTTCGGTGGCGAATTAAGAAGTAATGATGATTGGACATTATCGTTGCTGACTAATGAAGAAGTATTACATGTTCATCGGAATAGCCACAGCAACCGTTTAGTTTATCGCCACAGTGATCATGTCGTTTGGACTGCATCAGATTTGAACGGGGAAGTCTATGTTGCGTTATTCAACTTGACAGAAACAACTGCTGATGTTTCGGTGACATTACGACAGTTAGGTCTATTTGAGGAAAAAAAAGTGAGAGACCTTTGGAAAAAGGAAGATGAAGGTTTTGTTCAATCCGAATTAACATTCAACATACCTGCCCACGGTTCCAAGTTTGTGCATCTAAGATAATAAATAATAAGAACGGAATTAAGGGGAGAGTTAAAGAACAAATTCTCCCCTGATAAAATTTCCTTTATAGTATTTCCCCACAAGGACACATTCCTGTCATTGTCCATATCAGTCATCATTGGCGCCTCTTCCCCCATTGTATTCCCCTTCCCATGAAGGTAACGGAGGTAACCATTCCACTCGTATCCATCCAATTATTCAAAAACCTCAAGATTCACCCCAATTAAGTATTTGGATTATTTTCCAGAATCACTCTTGTATGTTAATTAATGAATGCGTATTATATTAATATATATATTTATGTTTCAGCTAGAAATTCATAAAACGTATTCCATCGCACTAACGGGAGGTACAATATGGAATTAGATATATCGCTCGACTCATTACCTGCATATGAAGCACTGGCAAGTAAAGTACGTTTGGCTGTCTTGCAGCATTTGACTACACGTCCCATGAATATCAGAGAACTGGCAGAAGCAGTCGGGCTCAGCAGTGCCATCATGACGATGCACATTAAAAAGCTAGAAAAAGCTGGATTGATCAAAACGGAATTGGTCCCGGGAAAAGCAGGTATGCAAAAGCTTTGTGTCCTGGACGTTGATGAAATTGAAATCAAATTTCCAATGAAACAGAAAAGCTTTACCGAATACCACCAGACAGAACTTTCTGTTGGGCATTATACGGATTTTTACGTTGAACCCACATGTGGATTGGCCACACTGGAAAAAATCGTCGGTGAATTTGATGAACCACGATATTTTTTGAACCCAGAAAGGGTAAATGCTAAAATTCTATGGTTCAGCAAAGGGCATGTTGAATATAAACTTCCTAATTTCATCAGCCCGAACCAGAAGCCGAAGGAATTGGAAATATCCTTAGAGTTATCTTCTGAAGCCCCTTTTACCAATGAGGATTGGCCATCAGATATTTCTTTTTATTTAAACAATGTCTGCCTTGGAAAATGGACCAGTCCAGGAGACTTTGGTGATCAAAAAGGGAAATTTACTCCAGAGTGGTGGCCACAAATCATCAACCAATACGGTCTATTGAAATTCATTCGAATTACCACGAATGGAACATTTATTGATGGTACGAAAATTTCAGATGTCACCATAAATGACATTCAAATCCGCGAAAAACTTTGGACTTTTCGAGTAGCAGTGGATGATGATGCTGAAAATATCGGTGGAGTTACCATTTTTGGTTCCGGTTTCGGAAACTATAACCAAGATATTCTGTTCCGGCTTTTTTATACGAAAGATTCAAAAAGGCCCGATGTCATTCCAAAAAAATCAACAAAAATGCCATAAAAGAGTTTATCCCCTTTTATGGCATTTTTATTTATGTTTCATATAGAAGGAAGGTTTTCCTCGCCTGACCAAATACTAACGCTTTTTTCCTAAACGTATAACATTCCAGGATGCTTTCGACAACTTCGCTTCCACAAAGCCATTTCGAAGGGCCGACACACCGTATGAATGTGGTTGAACCTTCTGTGATGTAGCTGTATTAACTGCTTTTAGATCATCGTTTTCCAAGACAATATGTTCAAGAATCTCATAGTCCTCAAAACTGCGAACATCAGCATTTAACTCAATAGGTTGTTCTAAATAACGGTTAACTGCAAAAATCGTTACAGCTTCTTGTTCTTCATTATATACAGCGACAGAATCAACATAAGGTACGTCGGTAAAGTCTTTGCTGTCATACTTTGGTGATGAGACGACTGGTGCTAGGGCAACTCCCCTTCCGAAGGCGGATACGTGAGCATACGGATAGAAAATCGTTTGTTTCCAAGCTTTTCCCCCATTCTCAGTCATGATTGGAGCAATGACATTAACAAGCTGAGCCATACATGCAATTTTTACACGATCCGAATTTCTTAAGAATGTCATGAGCATAGAGCCAACCAATAACGCATCCTCGAAGTTATACACATCCTCCAGTTGTGGTGGTGCGATAGTCCAAGGTTCCAGTTCTCTGTCCTGCTGATTGGAATGGTACCATACATTCCACTCATCAAAACTTAAATTGATTGTTTTCTTACTTCGCTTTTTCGCTTTAATATAATCGCAAGTTGAGATGATGGTCTTAATAAAATGCTCCATATCCATCGACTTTGCCAAATAATTAGCCGTATCATTACTTGCATTACCATAATATTGATGGAGTGAAATATAATCAATCGCATCATATGTATGTTCCAATGTGGTCGCTTCATATTGAGGGAATGTAGGCATTCCTGAGTGGGAACTTCCACAAGCAACAAGTTCAATCGTTGGATCTACTAATCTCATTACTTTTGCCGTTTCCAATGCCAGTCTTCCGTACTCTTCTGCCGTTTTGTGACCGACTTGCCAAGGACCATCCATTTCATTTCCTAGGCACCATGTTTTGATTTGATGTGGCTTTTCGTACCCATGTTTTCTGCGCAAATCACTGTAATACGTACCACCTGGGTGGTTGCAGTATTCTATGAAGTTTCTTGCTGCATCAATACCTCGGGTACCTAAATTCACAGCCATCATTACTTCAGAATTAACAAGCTTTGCCCAGTCCATAAATTCATTTGTTCCCACTTCATTCGTTTCAATTGTCCTCCATGCCAATTCTAAACGACGGGGCCTCTCCTCTTTAGGGCCGATTCCATCTTCCCAATTATAAGCTGAGACCATGTTTCCACCAGGATAACGGACAATTGGTACATTAAGTTCCTTTACTAAGTTAATAACATCTTTTCGGAACCCTTGTTCATCTGCTTCCGGGTGATCTGGTTCATACACGCCTCCGTAGACGGCTCGCCCCAAATGCTCAATAAATGAACCATAAATACGTTCATCAATTTCTGATACTCGAAAATCTTTATCAACAATCATTTTTGCTTTTTCCAACGATGACACTAAGCCACCTCTTTCTAATAATTTTTTACAGGTTTCTTATCAGGAACTGGCACACCAAAATCCGGCTATCCGTTTGTGCCCATATATGTCAAAACAAATGATTTCTGGCAGCGTATACAAACGATGCTAAGAAATCTACAAAAATACCACCTCCTAAAAGTAATTACTAGAAACAGTATGAATAACGTCAAATTTCTGTATGAGGGTCATACTTTCAACTAAATAGATTAGTTTATGGACGAACGTTAACTTATACGGAGTATTCAATTAAGTTAATAAAAATATTAATCATTACTAATCAAGTTAACCTTAATGTTATTATATTTATTATGGATTCAAATGTCAATGGACGATGTATAGGCTTTTTCTATTTAACATGGGGATGTATATTTCATAGCATGCTTTCATATCAAGGTTTTGAATCCCGTTATTTGAGAAAGGCATAGAATTCAGTTGTAGACAAACTAATTAATATATTTATTAATTATATCTCCTTTCTATTTTTTAAAATCAAGTACTCAAATAAAAATTGTTGATAAATGCCCTCCTTCCTTTTTTGGTACATACCTATCTCCTTTTTCTTTCTTTCTCTTTCCCTTATAATTAATATAGAACGAACAGAATTACTAGGAGTGTTTCGATTTGGATATTAACAAGGCATACAAAGTATTAGATATATCTCCAAAAGCAACAATAGAGGAAGTTGAGGAACGCTTTTATTTATGGAACCGGAGATATAAAAGCCAGCTCGACAGAAATATTCAACAGAATCTGATTAATATAAATGAAATAACGGAAGCATACAAAATGATAATCGAACATTTGGATCAAGAATCCGTCCAATCAACCGACGGCAATTCTCCGAAAAGTCCCCTTAAAGAGAAAATGGACCATATTCTGTATTACCATAAGTTCCATATCATTGCAGGAATCATTGGTTTCATTTTGTTGATAGCAATCATTACTTCATCCATCAATGCCTGGCAGGATAGAAGGTATTTGGAAAGTCTGCCCCCTGCTGATTTAAGTATTACTTTCTATGGAGAATTCCGTGGTATACGTATGGAAACATTGGAGGAGAATATACTGGATCTTTTTCCAGAGTGGCAACGGGTAACCGTCAACCTCATTACTTCTCCCATTGAAGTTACCAATGAATTTAATATAGGGGAACAGCAAAGAAGTGCAATCGACCTTATGCAAGATACCTCCGATCTTTATATTACGGATTTTTACCATTTTGATGTTTTGATGGAGCAGGGACTTTTTTCCCCTTTCTCTCCTATTGAAGACTTTTTGGAGGATCATCTGGAAGAAGAAAAACGGTTGTATAGAATGGGACAGACGGACCAGGAAACTGATAAAGAAATTATAGGTATTGATATAACCTCCCACGAGATTTTTGCAAATACAGAGGTTACACCAATAAATAAGAACATCATCGCGCTTCACACAAGATCAGAGGACACAGAGAACGCTCTACGGTTTGTGAAAAAAATAATAGAAGACTTCGCACAGGAAAATGAAGATCTTTAAAAAGAAGAAGAGTACAAGTTTATTCTTAAAACGCATGGAAGCTGAACGTTGTTTCCGTATCCGTTCGGCTTAGAGGCCATGAATTTCTTTACTAATCAAAAACCATTCCTACTTTCCACCTAAATTAATATACTTAGAAAATGGTGCTCGTATTGCCATTGATAGAGCGACATCCGCTCCTTATGATGAAGTGGATGTCGCAGCAGTTGTTGTTTCCATATCCCAAGCCTTCAGACTAAGCTCCACCAATAACTTTTGCCTGTCCTCGATGCTGATAGAATTCCATTCATCATACGTCCGAAGACCGATTCCAGCGCGGTTAATTTTTGTATTAACCCCCACTTGTGGGATGCTTGAGATCGCTTTTGTGATCATAAAACTGCTTTTTTCATACTCATTCCGTTTATGGTCATAGGCACCGTTGGAAATGGACGAATTAATGGATTTTTCCAACAAGGTTAGGTTCCCCAGTTTCTTCACATAATCTTGATATTCTTCTCCTTTATCGAACGCAACTTTCACATCCGCGGAAGGGTTTTGCGGAAGTATGTGTTCCAGCTCCACATCTTTATTGATATAGGTAGCTAAGCTATTATAATAAGACGTGCTGCCCCAAGCCTTTTCGTCCAAGGACTGAGAAATCTTTGCCAGAATATAGCGAATCCGATACTGTTGAATGCTCGTCTGATTTAACATGGACAAATGATAAACGAAGTTGTCCTTTTTCTTATTTTTCTCGTCCACGATATACTTTTTGATGAACTCGTCCAAGCCTTGCTCGTCCTTTACCAAAAGGAGATCCGTCGCCCATTTCGCAAATTTCTTCTCGAACGTTTTCGTCGGCTCCCGTGTGATGGTGTAACAGAAAAACAAGTTTTCGATTTGCCACGCCAATTTTTCTAAGAGATCATTGGGCAGTTTTCTTGCTGCCAATAAAAGAATTAAGTGCTGCCTAGCTGCCCCACTAAAATAGCGCAGATTATCTAAATATCGGTTATTCGTTCCGTCAGGGTTTTTCCCTGATACATACTGACCATAGGCTTTCACATTTTGTTTCAGCAATTCCACAAACCCAAAGGAATCAGATTTGTAATTACACTTGTGCTCGTTGTTTAGAAACCACTCATAAATTCGTTCCTCGGTTATCTCCTCAACTCCATAATTCCCCATGATGAAGTAACGGAGGAACCGCAGTGGTTTTTCCTTTCGCTCCTCCAATTCTTGAACAATTTCCTTCCATTTCACTTTCAACTTACTGAATTCCTCTGGCCTCACGTGCATGAACATTAAGTTTTTCAGTAAGTCCATGGAATTTAACCCCACACCCCGGTCATTGATTGTTTCAAAAATCTTGAGTGCTTGGGCAACACTCATCGTCTGCACCCGGATGACTTTCACTTTATTCACTAAGTATCCGAAGAACTCCCTTACGGATTTTTCGTCATCCCCGTAGTTTTGTGCTAGATATTCTTTCGTGTACGTATAGGCGTTAATAATATTGATTACGGACTTAGAATGGCTCACGATAGTGGAGACATCCTCTCGTTTTCCTAGTTTATCTAAAATGCCATCACTCTCTTCGTACTGCAATAACAGCTTCATTTTTTCCACCGCATTACCTGTGAAATCAATGCTCGAATTCATGACATAATTGTTAATTCCGGAAGTATCACCCGCTGGATTAATTTCGCGGATCCGATCCCTAAGAGCACAGAGAATAACGATGATCGTCGTGAGCCGTTGCTGTCCATCGATCACTTCTAAGACGCTGGATTCATTTTTATTTTTCGATTCGCAGACGACGATGCTTCCAATAAAGTAATCCCCTTCATCGATCTTCGGAAACTCCCCTTTCGCTTCCATAATATCTTCAAGAAGCCGGTTCACTTGCTCCTGCTGCCAGACGTATTCCCGCTGATAGTTAGGAACAATATAATAGTCGTTCAGTAGTTTATGAATAGCTAGATCTTCTGACTGTATCGTATTCACTTTCTGTATCCCCCTTGAAAAATAGTGTGGATGGGGTTGTAACGTGGTCCGCTACCATTACCTCAACCACTTTCATCGATTGTAGTTATTCTTATTGTAGCTATTTCGACAGATTTAATAAAGGACTAACCTAGGGCCGGACTTTCTTTCACCAACGACAAACATTTACTTTCCGTAATATTCTTCCTAACAAAACCTTTACATTCCTTTCATTGACTTAGGAGGGAACTCATTTTAATATAAAGCTAGCCTTTATGATAACCTTTTTGCAGTTAAAATGGATTTCATCATTAAAGTACAGCACACTATTTTTCACACTTACATAAAGAAAAAAATTAGGAACCCTCTTAATGTGAGGGTGTTTTGGAGGTAAATCAAATGACAAAAAAGAATTATCATGAACTATTGAAAGACCGTATTTATATTGGTGGGGCAGATGATGTGGAAGATATCCTCCAAAATGAAGAAGTGGATGTAATCTACGATTTACGGGCGGAAGTACCGGAACAAGGGACTGTTGTTAACCGGGTTCATTCTCCCATTGTTGATGATGCAGACAGTCAGGACGAACCTATAAAAAAATCAGTAGACTCCATTGTGAAGTCATATAACGAAGGGAAAAAGATTTATTTCCATTGCCAGGGCGGAAGTAATCGAACAGGTACAGTGGCAGTGGGTACTTTACTGGAGTTGGGACTTGCCAAAACCATTGAAGAAGCGGAAGACATGGCTAAACAAGTACGCCCAAAAATCAATGTAAAACCTGAAATGAAAGATGCCCTAAAGCGTGTGTATCCAAAATCTTAAACTCCCCGCCACTCAACTGCTATTGTAAGATGGTTGAAGTGGGGGAGTCCTTCTGCGGGAAACGATAAAGTGAATGAAAAACAAGAAGAACCATTCTTCCTTAGTCAATATGAGGCACTTGCCGTGGAATTGGGCTGGTGTTTTCATTTGACTACCAATATACTAGTGCAAATTCTCAGTCTGATGATGGATATCCATCCTGTTCACGTTCACGATCGAGCAACACCACTACTTTAGTTATTTTCCCAGCCTACACTTTTTCGCTCAGGACAACGTATGGGTAGAGGGTTTCGGTAGCGTCTTTGCCTAATTTCCTTACCATCCAATTCCCTTCCTTTAATTCGATATCGCCGTTTTCAAGGATAGATTCCACTCCTAAGGGAATCATGGATAAAGCATCTTTTTCATTATTACTAACCACGACATGCCCTTTATAACAACCGGCCAAGATTGGGTCCACTTTATTTCTAATGTGAAAAATATAGAGGGGTTCTTTAACATATTTACCTGTGCCAATGATGCCTTCAAGTCGTCTTTCGAATTGCTCCAACGTCATCCTCACCGGCCCATCCAGATCAACTAGCCATTCATCCTCCAGCTGATCACCTAAGTAATGATCAATGTGTTTCACATAGCCATCTTCAAATTCGATGGATATAAGACAACTGGGGTGATCGGTTGCGTATATATCGGAAGTTTTATATTCATAGTTTCTGAAGTCAAACTCCTCAATTAGACCGTTGAGTTTCTCCATTTTTTTAGCAGTCAATTTCCACTCATGGATGCCTAATTTGGAAACATACTCAAAACCATTCCATTTCACTTCCCCGTCAGAGAAGACTTCCACTTTATAGATGGGGCAGGAACCATAGCATGCCGTTCGTTCGAAAGTTATCTTTTTTATCATCTGATTCTCCTCTTTTCCCAATGTTAGATGGTAGTTGATTCGCATGGGATTACCTTTTATAACTTCGATTGGGATGTTCCCCGTCTAACGCATCGTCCTTGTCCGGGAAAAATTCAAGCTCCGTATCTGGATCTGAATCTGAATCTGGATCCACCTCTTTGGAATTAGCGGTGTTCACAATCTCTGAATAATAATGATAATAATCCGTTATTTCCGTTAACTCTGTGATTTCATAGTAGAGCTTCTTTTTCCCCCGGGCCGCAATGACGATCGGATTCCCTTTAAATAGAAGTGATTCGCTAATGAATTCTGCATCGTTGACGAAATACCCTCCATTGTCCTTTTCGTTGAAACTCACGGTGTAGGAATCTAACCATTCTGCCACCTCATGCAGGTCGTAGGTGGTAGGAAACATCAGCGAGATCATGATAGTCCTATCTTTTAGCTCCATCAGGTTCACAAAAATATCTTGAAACTGGATGGCCTGACATTTGAAATCTTCGTAGTTCATCTCATACCCTTTCATAAAACAGTACTCATAGTAGTCGTCAAACTCACGCAAATGCTCTTCTAACTTGTCGTTCTGCTTTTGCCTTCTCATCTCAGAAATATTGATTACTTTCATATAAAACCTCCTTTTTGGGATAAGGGATAAGGGATAAATGAAAAGGGATAAGGTCAGACGGTGAATTGACGTTTTGTATGAAGTCGACTTTTTCGTTGTGGGGGCTGACACCGTGTGATCTTAGTTACATTCATAGAATAACAGGGGAATTTGACAGCGTCTTGTCAGCAAACATACGTTTCAGAAAAATATTTTTTTGAGAAATAAGAAAAACACAAGCGCCTAGGTCACGGGCGAAAGTCACTGGAAGGACTTTGACAGAAGCCGCTTTTTGGCTTCCTTGTGCTCCTGCGATTACTCGTCGCAAGGCAGCAGGGATGCAACTCAAGTAGTAGCCTGCCTGAAGTGATCCGAGCCCGTAGGCGCTGGAGCTAGACAATAAGAAAAGCGCAAGCGCCTTTGGTCACGAGCGTAGGGCAGTGCCTCTTCCTCTACAAGCATCGCTTTGAAGAGTATCCGTCCATCGTGCAGAACGCCACGTTCTGTGGCATGCCCGATATTAGGACGCCAAGGCGCAAGTTTATATTTAATAAGCTATTCTTTTTAGCTCCATTTCCCTTTTCATTCAAAGGATAATGGAAAAATTTATGGTATGATCAAGTATGAAATAAATAAGTTTTTGAAATCACGCACTTAGAAAGGGAGAGTTAATAAAAAGTTATAAAGGATGTGTTGTAATGAAAACTAATAAAGTTAGAAATCTAATAATAGGTATTATGTTACTTTTCACGGTATCTATTGTTACGATTATTAGCTATAAAGGATATGTACATTCGATTGATAGTTGTATAGAGAATAATAGAAATGTGACTGAAAACCATTTTGGAATTTTTTCATGGACTGTATCTTGTGAACAGTAATCTTTCAATAACAGGAGCATTAAATAATAGGCTTTCGCTGCCGTTGTGGTATTAACGGGGAGTTATGTTCAATAACCAAAAAATTTTATTGGGGGGAAATTTATGAGAAAGGCCGTAATCATTTTTGTCTTTGTTATAGCCTTAGTTGCTTGCAATCAAGAAAACAAAAAGGTTGAAACTCCTTCAAACACAAAAGCAAATGTAACTGTAAAACAGGAAGAAACAACTCCAAATTATAATAATGTCTTTATCTATGAGGTTACAGAAACAAGCATTCTTATTGCTCCACCTGCTACTGACCCAGAGGCTTCCTATCCTGTTTTCGAAATATTCATTGACCAAGATACGAAAATAGAAGGTAGTAAAGATAAATTCGACGAATTAACAGAGGACGATGATGTTAAGGTATGGGTCAGACGAAAAGGTGAAGGTAAAGAGTTTGCAAAGAAAATTGTTGTTAAATAGTAGTTGTTATTTCATTAAAGGGTAGCTTATGTATAGTATCTATTCCAAACATTCATTTGGTGCACCTTTTCTCTTTTTCACATGTAAGCGTAGTTTAGTGGTAAAGGACTTGACTTGGAGCCTCTGCGTGTATGATCTGTTTTGAAAGACTGAAGCCATTGTTTCATCAGACATGGGAGCCTATTATACCGCCCTTCCAAGTAAGCCCTTTCGTTGTTAACTTGAAATCCTCAATAAGAAACGGACCAGATTGTGCAACAAAACAATTGGTTAAATATGATTATTTTGAATGAGGAGGGGTCATTATGTGGTTTATTAAGGAATACTTTTTGGGGTATTTGTTTATTATGATTGCGGCCCAAGGATATTCTTGGTATTATCTTTCGGGTGATATTTACCCTTTATGGTTTTTCGTAATATTTGCTATCGTAGGATTATTTTTATTAGTTCATAAAAATAGTAAAAAAGTACCTGACAATAAAAAGAGTAAAGTCATTCTCTTCGATGTTGTATATATTACTCTTGTTTCTTTACTCGTAAGTATTCCCTCGCCGTTTTTAGCGTGGGTTATAGCTGCATTTCTTCCTCTTTTCATTATTCAATATGCGTTTAAACCTTTAGGTAATAATGATAGAGTATAGAATCATTTGTTATGGCACCTTAAAAATAAAATTAAGCTTATTCCATTAACGGTATGCGTTAGTAAAATTTCGAGTTAAAAAGTTGTAGCTCATTTTTGTATCTATGAACTGGAAAATGGTGTTAAACAAAGGTTCCTTTTCGCTTAATAAGGATCTACCAATTTTTATGTATTTTAATAACTTTAGTACCACTTCCCCTTTTCCCCTCAATAATGCAGTAACAAGAGTGCTTCGGTTTACTCCACTACTTTTAGCATATAACCTGTGAGGTGGTAGTTTATAACTGACAGTCCATTTCCCAGGAGCTAATTTTTCTTTAAAAATCAGTAATCTGTTTATGTAATGTAGTAGATGATAATTTATTTGGTTTCCAGTTAATTGGGTTCATAAACATCTCCCATTTTTTATTTTGTTATTAATTATTTATCTTGGTTGATTTAAATACCATCCAATTGGTTGGAGACATTTTCATTATTTCAAATTATGATATTAAGTAAATCATTCTATTCCGAAGGAGAGGGGAACTTTATTTGTTAGAACCAATCATTCATGGTTTCATATTAGCTTTAGGACTAATTTTACCACCGGGTGTCCAAAATATTTTTTTATTTAATCAAGGGATAATCCAGCCTAAAATTCGAAAGGCGTTACCGGCTTATATAACTGCTTCTTTGTGTGATACTATATTAATCTTGCTAGCCGTATTAGGTACATCACTAGTTATACACGGCTCTTTATGGATAAAAGAATTTCTTATTTGGGGAGGAGTAGTTTTTTTGACATACATGGGTTGGAGTACATGGAAAAGTGAACCCAGTAGTGGTGGGGATATTACAAATAAGAGGTTCACAATTAAAAAACAAATTCTTTTCGCGGCATCTGTGTCACTTCTTAACCCTCATGCAATAATAGATACAGTAGGTGTTATTGGACCTAGTTCAGTTAGTTATAATGGTGAAGAAAAACTAATGTTTGCTATTTCATGTATTATCGTATCCTGGGCGTTTTTTTTATTCCTTATTTTACTTGGGCATACTAGTAGGAAAATAGATAAAACCGGAGGATATATGTTGGTTTTAAATAAAATATCCGCACTTTTTATGTGGGGAGCAGCAATATATCTAGGACTGTCTATCTTTATTTAAACTACTTTTCACGGTGAACTTCCTCGCGTGTCTCGCCATATAAGGAATAAATCATGCCCCTTTTAATACTATAAGCAGTAATGATATCATTACCGCTCATCATAACCACAACAGATGTGGGTCCTAGCCCAAAAAAACTGCTCAGTGGATGACGATTTACCTTGAAAAATTCATTGTGTAACTCCATACCAAAATATGGTTCTGGATTAACCGTTTGAACCTCCCAAACGTTCAAATGGGGATCCTCCATAATAGATAGACTGTCAAAAAAATAAGGACCGTAATGACCTGAATGGTACATCACATTGAATCCCTCTTCCTCCAAAAATTGTGCCGCTGCCTGACTCGATTCGCTCAAGGAATTTAAATGGAGCGATCGAAGGCTCATTGCTCCTGTATATAGAATCAGAAATGATAGGATAAGTGATACCAACACCTTCATCTTCAACTTCATCAAACTTCCCCCTATTAAGATAGTAATTCAACCATTTCTTCAAATAAATTCAATTTCTTCCCTTACTAAATTCAAGCTATTTATGATATTAGATTCAATCACTATCTTACTACTAGTACTCCCTATTTATCGATACTAGATTCAATTACATACTTTGTAAATAGTCTAGGAAGCGACAAAAGACAGGAGTTAAGATGCTGTTTTGTCGCTTCCTCCTCTTAGGAAGCGACAAAAGACAGGAGTTACGCTGCTGTTTTGTCGCTTCCTCCTCTAGGTTGCGACAAAAGACAAGGGATGCCATGCTGTTTTGTCGCTTCCTCCTCTAAGGATGCGACAAAAGACAGGAGTTGGACTGCTGTTTTGTCGCTTCCTCCTCTAGGATGCGACAAAAGACTAGGGATGCCAGGCTCTTTTGTCGCTTCCTCCTCTAGGATGCGACAAAAGACAGGAGTTACGCTGCTGTTTTGTCGCTTCCTCCTCTTAGGAAGCGACAAAAGACAGGAGTTACGCTGCTGTTTTGTCGCTTCCTCCTCTAGGTTGCGACAAAAGACA
>NZ_JAHQCS010000145.1 GCF_019042215.1 Evansella tamaricis
GCTTAGGGACTGTAAAAGTGGAAAAGCACCACTTTTTCAGTTCCCATGCGAGTAGGCGCTGGAGCTAGACAACTTGCCCGAAGGTGCAAAAACTTTCTTACCTTTTAAAAAAAGCTTTTGCAGTATGATTACCACAAAAGCCTTCCAAACGTAAATTAACTTTTTTTCCGTCCATCACGATCTTTTTTCTTAAATCCATCTCTATCGTTCTTTGTACGCTTCTTCGCTTTGATTTTATAGCCGCCGCCTTCTCCAGTACGTTCTTTTCGGCGCCGTTGACCACCGCCACCTCTGCCACCACGGGGTCCTCCACCACCGTCTCGTTTCGGTTTATTCTTGGATCGAACTGGTGCTTCTCCGGTAATTTTCACGGCTTTCTTACTAGGTTCCTTTGTCACCATCTGTAAAGCTGCCGAAACAAGCATAACAGGATCGTACGTTTGTAAAAGCTGCTTCGCTGCTTTTTCCAGTTCTGTATTCTTCTCCCCTTCTACTGCAGTAGTTAAATTCTCCACTGCTTCTTGATGTCTGCCCGTTAAAGCATCATCATACGTAGGCCGGGGTACTTGTTTCATTTTTTGCTTAGTGCTTTGTTCAATATAATTTAAATGATCTTTTTCCTTAGGTGTTGAAAAACTGTAAGAAATTCCCTTTTTCCCGGCTCGCCCAGTTCGACCTATACGATGGACATAACTTTCCGCATCTTGAGGGAGGTCAAAATTAATGACGTGAGTCACATTATTGACATCCAAGCCACGGGCAGCTACATCTGTTGCCACCATAACATCTATCGCTCCACGTTTGAATTTACGTATAACCTGATCACGTCGTTCTTGTTTCAAGTCTCCGTGTAATCCATCTACAGCAAATCCTCTAATACTCAACGATTCCGTTAATTCATCCACCCGTCGTTTCGTACGTCCAAATATAATAGCAAGCTCAGGTGTCTCCATGTCGAGTAAATTACAAAGTGTATCAAACTTCTCTTTTTCCGGGAGGATAATATACCGTTGTTCGATGTTTTCTACTGTCAGTTGCTTCGCCTTTACCGTCACAGAAACTGGACTTCGCATAAAACGATCGGCAATAGTTTTTAATTTAGGAGGCATAGTAGCTGAAAACATCAGCATTCTTCGTTCCTTCGGTACTTCCTGAAGAATCGTTTCAATATCCTCAATAAATCCCATACTTAACATTTCATCCGCTTCGTCCAAAACCACGATATTTAAATATTCAGGACGTATTGTTTTTCTTCTCATGTGATCCATATAACGTCCCGGTGTTGCCACAATGATTTGTGGATGCCTTTTCAAAGCAGAAATTTGCCTAGAAATATCTTGTCCACCATAAATCGGCAGTGCACGGACCCCTTTGAATTTCCCTAGCTTATTCAGTTCCTCCGCTACTTGAATTGCAAGTTCACGGGTAGGGGTTAATACAAGTGCTTGAGGATGCTTTTCATCCAATGTAACCTGTTCTATACATGGAATTCCAAATGCTACGGTCTTCCCCGTTCCAGTTTGTGCCTGACCGATTATGTCCTGCCCATCTTTACTTAATGGGATAACCTGTTCTTGTATCGGGGTTGCTTCCTCAAATCCCATTGAATCAATAGCACGGAGTATCGATTGTTCAATATTTAACTCATTAAATAGTGCCAATGTACTTTCTCCTTTACATAAATAATTATTTATATTGAATTGATTGATTTAAAACTGTCTTTCCTTAGTATTTATCCAATAAAAAGAACCTATTCTCTATAACACGGAATAAGCTCAGCTCTTGATGTCCTATTTCGTAACAGATTATATCTGTCAGGTGAAAAACCTGTTTTAAACCAACTAACATACTGTACCACATTTTTCCTCTTAGTGCGAATCAATTTATATTATATCGGTAACAAACACGAAGTAAAAGGACAACAGAGATAACCTCCATTGTCCTTTTACCAGTTTTAATCAACCACTTATGTTGTTAATAACGTCATTTGTTTATATATCGAGCAATTCCTCAATATCTTCTTTTGTTAATGACGATATCATTTTTTCCCCTGGCTGAATCACGCGATCTAACAGCTCCCGTTTTTGTTCTTGAAGCTTATGAATTTTTTCCTCAATTGTTCCCGTAGTGATTAACTTCGTTACTTGAACAACATTTTTTTGGCCAAAACGATAAACACGGTCTGCTGCCTGTTCTTCTACTGCAGGGTTCCACCAAGAGTCAAATAGGATAACGGTGTCTCCCCCTGTTAAATTCAATCCGGTTCCACCTGCCTTTAATGAGATGAGAAACAATTCCTTCTCCCCATTATTAAAGCGATCGGCCAATTCAATCCGCTCCTTTGAAGGTGTTGAACCATCCAAATAGTGATACTTCCAGCTATAATTTTCCAACTGATTTCGAATTAAGCTGAGCATCTGTGTAAATTGGCTAAAAAGTACCACTCTTCTTCCAGATGCAATAGCCTCCTCCAAATATTCAAACAATCGGTCCATTTTTCCAGAACCACCTTCATAATCTTTCATAAATAAACGTGGGTGACAGCAAATTTGACGAAGTCTTGTCAAGCCTGCAAGTATTTTCATCCGATTCTCCTGGAAAGCGTCTCCATTAATTGCTGCCTTCGCATCATCTTGAATTAATCTTAATTGCGCTAAATAAGTTCGCTTTTGTTGATCCGTTAACTCCGTATATTGGACAGATTCCATTTTCTCAGGAAGTTCTGTTAGAACATCCTTCTTTAGTCGCCTTAATACAAATGGTCTAATCCGTTTAGCTACTTTTTCTTGATCCAACTCCTTAAAAGAAGATTTGTTCTTGAATAACCCCGGTAAAACAAGATCAAAGATGGAGTAGAGCTCATTCAATGAATTCTCAATTGGAGTTCCGCTGAGGGCAAAAGACTGTTTCGCCCTAATACCTTTCACTGCTTTGGATGTCTTCGTCCAATCATTCTTCACATATTGTGCTTCATCAAGGATCAAAGTGGAGAATTCACGTTCCACATACATCTCTAAATCTCGCCGTAATAATGGATAAGATGTGATCCAGATTTCCTTAGATTCTGCCTCCCCAAATGCCAGTTGACGTTCCTGGACAGAACCACTAATTACAACAGAAGAGAGGTCTGGTGCAAAACGTTCGATTTCCTTTTGCCAATTGTATACTAAACTGGATGGACAAATGATTAACGTTTTTCCAAAATCCTTCCCTTCCTTAGACAGTATTGATTTTTTTGCCACTAAATACGTGATCATCTGAAGGGTCTTCCCTAAACCCATATCATCGGCAAGTACTCCCCCAAAACCATAGTGGGATAGTGACATGAGCCACTGAAATCCAATTTTCTGATAATCACGGAGGATTGGATCTAATGTTTGGGGGATTTGTGCCTCTACTTCTTCAGGATGTAAAATTCGCTCCACAAGTTCTCGAAAAGCCTTCCCTTTTTTAATCGACATCCCATTGTCTTCTGCTAAATGAAATGCTTTCAGTAGGGGGATATTGACATGATGTTGTGCTGATGCTTCCATCTCCAGATCTTCGAGTATCCCTTTCATTTCCTGAAATTCGGTGTCCTGTAAGTTAACAAAGGAACCTGTTTCAAGACGATAATATTTTTTATTTTCCAAGAGAGCCTTAAGAACCTCATCAATTTCAGTTTCATCGATCCCTTCCATTTTAAATGCCACATCTAAAAGGTTTAAACGTTCATTGGTATCCACTTGAATCGTTGGTCGTTCCGTTGGTTCGTATAACAACCCTTTTACTTGAGACGTGGCAAAAACATCGATCCATTGGGAAAGTTGAGGAAGGACATCCATTACAAAATCAAGAATGTCATCAAACTCTTCCAAATATAATTCCTTTCCATTGTACTTAAAAGGGACTTTTTCCACATGGGAAAGTAAAAATAATTCTTTTTCCACGTCCCTTACTGTTACCTTTCCGTTATATGGCTGAGAAGTTTCAAAGGGGGAGTATTGTTCCTCACCATATTGAAACAGAAGTTCAGCAGTGAGGCGCTCTCCTTGATAATCTACATAGAGCTTACCTTTTAAAGGGGCAATATGGATTTTTTCCCGGATACTTTCCTTCACATCCACTTCCCCTATATTCTTTAACTGAGGTAAAACAAGGGACGAAAAGTTCTCCAATTGGTCCTGTGTAATCGTAACTTCTGCAGGATGATAATCGGTTAAATGTGTCATTAATAAGTTTATGGATTCCCCTTGATCGCGCTCTAATTCATAAAAAGTTCCCCTGTGAAAAATAACTTGATAATCCGTGCCAAAAAAAGATATTTCCTCTTCGTTGTCCCATTTAAAATGGAATTGCCCCTTATGACGTACAGAATCTTCCATTGTAAATTTTAGCGGCAATTTCCCATGAACAAAATCAAATCCAATATATTCAAACCCATGGACTTCCACTATAACTTTTCGGTCTCGAAGTTCTTCCAGCAGTTCTAAAACTGTAGGAGCGGGTATATCTACTGAGCGACTATCTTCACTATAGTTTTTTCTGGTAAAAAACGGATCTTTCCGATGTTCGTCCTTTAAATGATAGAGACGCCACAGCCAGGATAAAATAGCTTTATCTTCTTCGGAAAACACATAATCAGATGGATCATACGTGAATAGTTTTGCAAACTTCAATGTGCGTTCCTCGTGATAACAGCGGAGAAATTCCTTTAAATCCCGTACCACATAGAGACGTTTCGGGCCTACTTTCAGTTCCAGTTCAATAGACCCTGTAAGATGCCTATAAATCTTAGGAAAAAGTTTGATCCTATATTCAATCTGAAGTACTTCCCTTTCCTGGTAGGTCTCTTGTTTTTTCATATAGATTTGCTGAAAAGAAGAGATCAATTCCGTCGTTTTACGCTCTTCTATAAAGCCCACATTATGAATCTGACGCTCTCTCTTTCCTTCTATTCTAACTTCGGCTTGTTTTTCCTGTAGAGAAAAATGAGATTTGCCACTTTCCTCCCTTTCTTCCTCTTGTTGAATACGCTGCTTTAACTCAAATAATGTAGCAACCACATGCTTACAAATCCCTGGGTATTTGCCAAATGCGGGACATGTACAAGAAAAGCCATCTAATTGTTTATCTTTCCCCACCTGCAACTTCACATTATATGGCTCCGAACCATCCACTCGAGCCTGATAAATGTCCTCTTCTACATTCCAATGAATATCTTTTACATCTCCCCTGTAGAAATAATTTTTTCCACGACGGAGAATCATTTCACTACAAAGATTTTTTATTTCAAATTCGGAAATTTGATTTATTTTCATGCAGATCACCCTACTCCCAAAAGTGCCTTAAATTCATTTCATTATCGATAATCGATATATTTTTGCTTATCCACCAAATATCAGAGAATTCCCTTCCACTAACAGGCAGATTATTAATCCATTCTTCCATTGTAACAAGATTTGTATTCGATATTGAAAGAATTCACCTTCTTTTTTATGTTTTTATTCTGAAACTTATTAATCAATAACACGTATTTATGTTTAATGGCATTTTCAGCATAAAAATGAAACAAACCACTTTTTTAATTTGTCAGTAAATAAGCATTGATGAGAGGAGATTATAATGGCTAAGACCGTTCAGATAGTTATATATTCATTTATTCTATTTAGTATGATCGGTTGTTCTCAAGAAACTAGTAAGGAGTTACTAGAATTTGAAGATCCAAACTTAGAGGCAGTGATTGAAGAAGCGGTTAACAGGGAAGGAGAGGGAGTTTACGAGAAAAATGTGGACTCTATTACAGAACTAAATGCTTCCAACCGTTCCATCAGTAGCCTAGAAGGGATTCACTACCTCCATTCTTTGCAAGAACTTGACCTTGAAGGAAACGATATCATTGACTTAGCTCCATTACTGTCTTTAGAAGAATTATTAAAATTAAATATTAAAAATAATCCTATTTCAACCGCAACGGCAAGTACCTCCGAAATAATCAATGGTCTTATTGAAAAAGGTGTGCAAGTGTCTTATGATGATCCATCTTCTGCTGCCGCAAGATCAATCCCTCCACCCAAAGGGATCTTCTACAAAGTAGAAAATGACTCTAATACGGTTTACCTATTTGGGTCCATTCACGTGGGCTTTAAGGACCTCTATCCACTTCACGATTCCATTGAGACGGCATTTGAGAATGCAGATTTTTTAGCCGTAGAGTTGGATATAACGGATATTGATGAGATGGAAGTAGCTCAACATATGTTGGAATATGGGATGTATCGCGATGGGCAAACTCTTCAAGATGTTATTGGGGAGAATTCTTTCGATACACTGTTGGGTCTAGTCACTAATTTCGGAATTAATGATGAGATTCTGAATATGTTAAGACCTTGGGCCGCAATGGATCTGTTGACTTCCATCGTTGTGGAAGAAGCGGGATATTCAGCAGAATACGGGGTAGATATGTACTTTATTGAAAGGGCCAGTGGAAAAATGGACGTGATCCCACTGGAAACATTGGAAGACCAATTGGCAACTTATCTTATCCTTTCAGATGAAACACAGGCAGAAGAACTTATCTATACCCTTGAACATTTCGATGACCAGATTCAAGAATTACAGAATTTAATGAGCATTTGGCAGGATGGAGATGCGGATGCTATTTTGGAACTTCGTTATTTAGATGAAGATGCCAGTGAGGAATACCAAGAGTATATGAGTGCGTTGGGAGACAACCGGGACGAAAAGATGACGGAGAAAATTGAGGAGTTTCTCCTCAAGGATTCCAATGAAACTTTATTCGTCGTCGTTGGTGCGATGCACCTCGTTGGAGAGAAAAGTATTGTAGGCCTTTTGCTGGACCTTGGATATGAAGTGGAAGCAGGTATCCAATAAGAAAAGCGCAAGCGCCTATGGTCACGGACGTAGGGCAGTGGAGGAATGACAACCTGAAGTCCGCTCTTTGACTTCAGTTGTCACTTCCGAAGTGCCCCGTAGTGTTTTGAAAATTACGAAAATATCCAATTTACAAATATTGAAGCTATCCTTACCGGAAATCTGTATAATTATTCTTATATAAAATTTAAGGGTGTGTTGATTATGGGAAAACCTGAGCAACTATTAAAAGACATGAAAGAATCAATAGCTAAAGTGTTGGTGGGAAAAGAAGAAGTTACAGAATTGGTTATGATCTCCTTACTCAGTCGTGGAAATATCTTATTAGAAGACGTTCCAGGAACAGGAAAAACCATGTTGGCAAAGTCTATTGCAAGGTCAATTGATGCAACATTCCGAAGAATTCAATTCACACCAGATGTTTTACCTAGTGATGTAACTGGAATTCAGTTTTTTAACCCAAAGGAAAAGTCCTTTGAAATGCGGCCAGGACCAGTAATGACAAACATTCTGCTTGCTGATGAAATTAATCGCGCTACCCCAAGAACACAATCGAGTTTATTAGAAGTTATGGAAGAAGGTCAAGTTACCATCGATGGGGAAACCCTCCCATTACCAAAACCGTTTATCGTCATTGCCACACAAAATCCAGTGGAGTCACAGCAGGGGACTTTCTCCCTCCCGGAAGCTCAGATGGACCGTTTCTTAATGCAAATTAAAGTTGGGTATCCAACGTTAGAAGAAGAGCAAATGATGATACACATGTATAAGCAGGAACACCCATTCGAAACGTTAAGTCCTATTGTATCTTTAAAAGAAATAGAAGAGATGCAAGGGGAAATTGGTAGTATTCAGTTATCCAGTGACGTACAGACTTACTTATTATCTCTCATTCGGGAAACAAGGGAATCAAAGCAAATAGAAGTTGGTGTG
Source organism: Evansella tamaricis (assembly GCF_019042215.1). Classification (GTDB taxonomy): domain Bacteria; phylum Bacillota; class Bacilli; order Bacillales; family Salisediminibacteriaceae; genus Evansella; species Evansella tamaricis. The sequence goes on from NZ_JAHQCS010000145.1 coordinate 7,807, forward strand.
AGTCCTAGGGGAACTATTGCTTTTATGAGAAGTGTCCAAGCAAGAGCCTATTTACATGGGAGGGACTTTGTTACTCCAGAAGATGTAAAACAATTAGCTCCATATGTACTATGCCACCGACTTGTTTTAAGTATTGATTCTTCCCTTAAATATACTAAGGAAGAAGTGTTACAAACTATTTTGCAAGAACTGGAAGTCCCAGTGGAAGCAGGGGCTGTTGAAAAATGATTCAGTGGAGAAAAGAAGTAAAGTTTACAAAAAGGTACTATGTATTAACATACCTTATTCCTCTTTTTATTTTCCTTTCGCTAATCACCAATGAAGTTCTTTTGTTTAGTTTAACAGTCTTGTTTATCCTTGTAGTTAGCTTAAATACGTTGTATCTATCCTATGTGTCCAAACGGGTAGCAATCCCTGGAGAAATGATTACGAAACGGTTATTCACTAATGATCAGGCAGTTTTAAAAGTGCCATTTGAGAACAGAGGACGAATACCCATATTCCGAATAAAAGCGTCCCTATTTCTTTACGATACAGATCATTCTATCGAGGTAATTGAATCAGAGAACTTCGACCGGTATTATGCCAATTATGAACATCCATTTTCCATTCCTCCATTTACAAAAAGAAATGTGGTAATGAATATGAAAGCTACAAAAAGGGGGACTGCGGAACTCCGGACAATCGAAGTGGATATCTATGACTTGTTTTTATTTGGCCATATAAAATTGACATATGAGGGACCTTATCGGGGAGAGGCAGTAGTATATCCTACACCTCAGCCCATCAAAGGGCTTGAAAAAGTTATTCAACATGAAAAGGGAAATCATTCACAACCCTATTCATTGTATGAAGATGTCATGATGACACGTGGGAACAGGGAGTATGGACCTGGTGATCCTTTTAATAGAATTAATTGGAAAGCGTCCGCCCGGACAGATTATTTACAAACAAAAGTTTATGAAAAAGTAACTGTATCCAAGTGGACGATCGTTCTGAATATAAAAAGCGAGAACCCCATGAATCCAACTATTGAAAATTTAGAATCAGTGTTAAGTCAAGTAGCTTATGCCTGCCATTTTGCAACAACACAGCATATCTCCTATGAATTATATGTCAATCTAAGGATTCCTGGTTCTTCGGTAGGAATACACCTCCCTTTAGGGGAAGGGAAAAATCATCTGGGAAAAACATTAGAACTGCTGGCAAGAATAAGAAAGTCAAATATTACAATTCCTGTAGAGAATATGCTCCATCATGTTACTAAAAATCAGATCCACCAACCATATATCATTCATTTTGGGGCAAACGGCACTACCATTGAACAGGAATATGCCAAAGTAAAAAGTGCTGGAGGGACGGTATATTTTGTTACAAGTGAGGACGACACTGCTTACCTCAGTAAAATAGGGGGGCATACTCATGAAAAAATGGCAAATTGAAGGGATACGCTGGACGCAGTTTAGCATGGAGATGATGTTATTATATATCCTTTTATTTCCTATTTATGTTACAGAAGAACGGTTTCCACCTTCGTACCCTTTTATAACCATCGTCTTACTTGGGGCAATAATATTTAGCGTCATTTTTAAACGAGTACAAAAGAAATGGATTAGTGCTATTGTTATTCCCATTCTTGTATTAATCGGTACTTTTTTAGAATTTCCTATTCTCCTCGCTTCCTTTTTATCGATTATTATTTTTTGGCGTGTAGCGGTAAACTTGGAACAGGGGGATCGGACAAGTGAGATCTCTATCTTCTTTTTCACTTTAGGGTTAGGACTAGTCTATTACTTTTGGTTACATTCCTTTGATGGGAGATATTTACTGATTGTTTTTATTTTCCTCCAGTTTCTATTAACTTTATCTTTAAAAACCATTTCCGTGGCATTGCAGTCCTCTTTAAATGATGAGCAAAAGTACTCTCAACTTAAATGGATGTTGGGCGGGATTGTAACAGTAAGTTTTGCTTCTGTTTTAATCGGTTTCGCATACCCGTTTCTAAAGAGTACCTTTTTATTAGGTTTACAAGGCATAGCGTATGTTCTGAACTTTATCGCGGCTCCAATATTAATCTTTTTCGATAATCTTGACCTATCATTATCCTCCGAGGAGGGAATGGTACTTGAGGTAGATAGTACGTTCTACGACCAGGATTTAGTAGAAGGTTATTCTTTTACAGACTCTACTGTAGCAGGTTATATTTTCGCTGTGATTCTACTCGTTGTCATGGCATATATGATTTATCGGAGAACACACAAGTATAAGAAAACAGAACATACACAAACCATTATCGAAGATTATTCTCTTGAGACAGTTAGGAAATCCACTCCTTTCACCAATTTGAGGAAACGATTTGCATCAAAAAATGAGGTCCGCCATTTATTTTATGATATGGAAATAAAACTGGCCAAAATGGGAATGGGAAGAGGCTACAACGAAACGGTGGATGATTGGTTATTAAGATTACCTGTAGAAGATTCTTTAAAGGATACGATCCAATCTACTTATGAAAAAATAAGATATGGTAATGGGCGTCTAGAAAACAATGAGCTTGCAGTTTATAAAAAAGCCATAAAACAAGTAAAAAAACAACTAAGAGAGCTAAAAGCTAGCGGATCATAGTATCCGCCAGCTTTTTTATTGTTCCCCTATACCCTCATAAAGGTTTCTCACACTTTTACCAATATATAATAGACTAAGGTGCATCGGTATAATACTCATAACCCATGTAATGGAATTCGCCTTAACCAATCTCCAATGATAAAAGAGTACATCCACCAGTAATAAGCATCCAGCTATCAACCAAGATTGCTTCCTCTTATTTGCCATTGCATTCAGACTGTACATTATTGAGACACCAATACTGTAGAGTGGTGCAATAATAAAATGCTCCTGCCAGTTATTTTGCTTCACACCAAAGCGTAGAATTCTAAAGACTGCGAATACAAATAAACTAGTGGAATGAATCGTAATAAAAGTGAAAAATACCGAGAGTGTTCGATGAAATTTTTTCCCTTCTTTCAACCCTCTATACCAATAATCACTAATGAAAAAGTAGATAAAAGTCAATATCCCTGTATATATAGTCTTCCACCAACGATTATGATGAACTCTAAGATGTAAAAATAGCTTTTCAATACTAACAAAATAGGTTGAAAAAAAACTTTTCCAAAAGGTTCCGAGCTTAAATAGAGAGATAAATGTTGCAGTTATGGGAACATAAATGGCCTGAGAGAAAATAGCACCTGCAAGTTTATCAATAAATGGATCCTTAATGAACTTAGGAGAATAAATGTACGCATTAAAAAGATTTAGAACTACATATTCAAAGAGATAAGCTAATCCTATATTTGGAATAAGGGAAGCCATTGTACGATTTAAACCTCTTTTATAAAGAATCACAGTTAACATTAAAGAATGTATGGTTAACAAAATTAAAAATGGAGTTGACTTCCTTTTTCTCATAGCAAACAACCTCAAAAAGTAAAATTATCACTGGTTATCGTATAAGTTGCCCTTTATATAACCGTTTTTTTTCAAATGTGATACTTAATTTTTCCCCAATCTTAAGCAGTCTATCCACTTCAAACTCCGTGACAATTGAAACAACAGTCCCTTCTGCTCCTGCCCTTCCTGTTCTCCCGGCGCGATGAATGTACTGCTCCTCATCCTTCGGCACTTCCAGTTGAACGACATGCGTCAGTCCTTTTACATCTAATCCTCTAGAAGCCACATCCGTCGCTAACAACAATGAAGTTTTACCGTCGCGAAATTGTTGTATTGCTGTTTCTCGCTCTTGTTTTGTCGTATCTCGGTGAAGAACTCCTACGTTAACGCCGTCGTATTCTAGTTTTGCAGCTAACGAAGATAATTCATTAATGTTATTAGAAAACGTTAACAGACGATAAGGACCCGTGTTCATTAACTTTTTTAAGGTGGTGATCTTATCCCTTTCCTCACAAACAATATATACATGGTCGATTGATGCTGGCAGCTTTTCGTCCACTTGTGCTTTAATGACCTCTGGATCATTCATCCTCGCCTTCGCTTTTTCTTCCACTTCTTCGCCAACGGTGGCGGAAAAAACAAGTACCTGCTTGTCCCTCATGGTTGCTTTAAGAATTTGATCGACAGCTTTCACATGCTCATTAGAAAACAATTGATCCCCTTCGTCAAAAACAACCGTTTTCACTTCATGAATCTTCAATTTTTTCATATTAATAAGTTCCACTATTCTTCCTGGAGTCCCTACAATCACTTGTGGCTTCTTCTTCAGTTTGTCTAACTGCCTTTTAACATTTGCTCCCCCTATTAGGGCTGCACGCTCAATTCCACTTCCTTCTGACCAAATACGAACTTCCTCCAAAATTTGCATGACAAGTTCACGAGAAGACGCTAAAATAAGAGTTTGGGCTTCCTTTCGATTAGGATCGATTTTAGTTAAGATAGGCAGCAAATAAGCGAGGGTTTTTCCAGTACCTGTTGGGGACTGGGCAATCACATCTTTACCCTCGAAAATAAGAGGAACAGCCTTTTCTTGTATCTCTGTGGGATTGGAAAAATTTGATTTTTGCCAACCCTCTTGTAAAAAGCCCTGAAAACTTTGTATGATAGACCATGTACTGTTCATTTTATGTATTTCTCCTTTTTTATTTAATTTATGGATTATAAAGGCTTTGCACTCCAAATTGTAGCCTACATGGGCAGGAAGAAGCAAAGGGAAGAAGCATGGGGATGGTTCCGGTGCTTCCTTGTAAATCTAAGTAAAGGATGTTGATCCTATGAGTATATTAACCGTTAAAAACTTAAGTCACGGTTTTGGTGACCGCGCCATCTTCAATAACGTCTCCTTCCGCCTCTTAAAGGGAGAACATATCGGTTTGATTGGTGCTAACGGAGAAGGTAAATCCACCTTCATGAATATTATTACCCGTCAATTAGATCCTGATGACGGGAAAATTGAATGGGCAAAAACTGTTCGTGTAGGTTTCCTTGATCAGCACACCGTATTAGCTAAAGGACAAACCATGCGTGACGTGCTTAAAAGCGCATTTCAATATTTATATGATTTAGAAGCAAATATGAATGAAATGTATGAAAAAATGGGCGATGTCACCCCAGAAGAAATGGAAAAACTTTTAGAAGAAGTAGGCGTTATTCAAGACATGCTTTCCAACAATGATTTTTACACCATCGATGCGAAAGTGGAAGAAGTGGCCCGTGGTCTAGGTTTAGATGAAATTGGTCTCGATAGGGATGTGAACGATCTAAGTGGAGGGCAACGGACGAAAATCCTCCTTGCCAAACTTCTTCTTGAAAAGCCTGATATTCTTTTGTTGGACGAGCCTACGAACTATTTAGACGAGCAACACATCGAATGGTTAAAGCGTTATTTACAAGAATATGAGAATGCCTTTATCCTAATTTCGCACGATATTCCTTTCCTTAACAGCGTGATTAACTTAATTTATCACATGGAAAATCAGGAACTTAACCGTTATGTAGGGGACTATGACCACTTCAAGCATGTTCATGAAGTAAAGAAATCACAGTTAGAAGCAGCATTCAAGAAGCAACAACAGGAAATTTCCGAGTTAAAAGACTTTGTAGCGAGAAACAAAGCCCGTGTTGCAACCCGAAACATGGCTATGTCCCGTCAGAAGAAACTAGACAAAATGGACGTCATTGAGCTAGCCAAAGAAAAACCTAAGCCAGAGTTCCATTTTAAAATGGCGCGTACGCCAAGTAAAACCGTCTTTGAAACACGTGACTTAGTTATTGGGTACAGTGAGCCATTATCACAACCGCTAAATTTACGTATGGAGCGGGGACAAAAAATTGCCCTCGTTGGTGCTAATGGTATTGGTAAGACGACATTACTACGGAGTTTACTTGGAGAAATTCCACCAATTAGTGGGAAGGTGGAGCGGGGAGAGTTCCTTGAAATTGGGTACTTCGAACAAGAAATTAAAGTAGAGAATCAAAATACGTGTATTGAAGAAGTGTGGAGTGAGTTCCCTAGCTACAACCAAGCTGAAGTTCGCGCGGCCTTAGCTAAGTGTGGACTTACGACAAAGCATATTGAAAGTAAAGTAGCCGTCTTGAGTGGTGGAGAAAAGGCAAAGGTACGTCTCTGTAAATTAATGAATAACGAAACGAATATTCTCGTATTGGACGAGCCTACGAACCACTTAGATGTAGATGCGAAAGACGAGCTAAAGCGTGCATTAAAAGCCTACACTGGAAGTATTCTGTTAATCAGCCATGAGCCAGAATTTTATAAAGAAGTAGTAACGGATATATGGAACGGTGAAAACTGGACGACGAAGATATTCTAGTTATATGTATATAGGTCTTTAAAATGGAGGCCACTGAAGAAGTTTTTTTAAACTTTTTCAGTGGCCTCCTTTAATCCAGCAGTCTTTTTCCGACGAGTAACCGCAGGCGCAACGATCGTTTACTTTCTTTATATATTATATATTTCCTTCACTATCGTTGTGTATGGTTCTGATTTTGAATTTCACACTTTAATTATTTCCCAGCCTCTTGATGTTTTATTTTCATTTTGGCCTTTCCAATTCAAAAACTTCCCCTTGCTTGGCATACTCTTTACCACCAAGTCGCGCAATCGGTCTTAACAAGCCCGAGTCTACTTTTCCATCGGTTCCAAACACATAATCATTAACATGATACTTAACCACTCGACCGATAATAAAATCCGTAATCGTGTCCCCTTCTTGGAAAGTTAAATGTTTTTCCAACGTACATTCAAAGCGCACTGGTGATTCCTTTAAACCAGGAACCTTCACCACATCACTTGCTACTTGAGTCATACCTACCTTCTCAATTTCACTTTCGTGAGGAGGTAAGTTTGCTGCCGTTTCGTTCACTGCAGCAACATTATTTTCATCCGTCAAATGTACGACGAATTCCCCTTGCTCAAGAATATTTCTTGCCGTATCCTTGTGCACCCCTGCTTTTCGACCAACGGAGATGGATAGGAGTGGCGGCTCTGCCGACACAATGTTAAAAAAACTAAATGGTGCCCCATTTAAAGTACCATCTTTCCCAAGGGATGTGACAAACGCAATAGGACGAGGCATCACTGTTGATGACAGTAATACGTAATTCTCTTTCTTTGACAATGCTTTAGGATTTATAGATTTCATGAAGTTATTACTCTCCCTTCATGTGTTTTTGATACCAAGCAGATGCATGATCCACTTCGTCTCTCGTTAACTGATGGCCCATATTTGCCCAGAATACTTCTACTTCAGCACCTGCTTTTGTTAAATCGCTCTCTAAATCCTTTGTTTCTTGCGCCGGACAAATAGGATCATTCACACCTGCTCCGATAAATACAGGCAACCCAGTTAAATCAGGGATTTCGATTCCCCTACGTGGCACCATCGGATGTAACAACACGGCCCCTTTCAGGACTTTTCCATCATGATATAAAAGACTTCCAGCGATGTTCGCACCATTGGAGTAACCCACTGCTATCACATGACCTCGATCAAATCCGTAATTTGCAGCAGCCTGGCCTATAAAGTCATTTAATTCTTTTGTGCGAAAAATTAAATCTTCCTCGTCAAATACACCTTCTGCTAGCCTGCGAAAAAATCGATTCATTCCATTTTCATCCACATTTCCTCTGACACTCAACACTGACGCATCTCCATCAATCATGCCCGCAATGGGAAGGAGATCATTTTCGTCTCCTCCAGTCCCATGAAGGAGTAATAATGTATTCCCGTTCTTTCCTTGATTAAAAATATGATTCATTTTCAAGAATAATCACCTCGTGCCTTTCTGGAATTTTTATTCCACTTTCAAAAAGTAAGTATCTATATCTTATCTCTAATTTTTTATTAGTTCAATAAATATGTCTTCTGACATACTAATGACAAGTTTTTCAGCCACCCTACTTTTACCATTTTAGAATTCGTTATCATTCAACAAAATATGTAATTTCCTTACCACAATTCGACAATTCCAAACTAAAAAAATTGCAAAAACCTTATTAGGTTCATGCAATTACCGTTTCCATTAGCTAGATAAATTTAGTTTCTTTTGCTTAAAAAAGTTCCTGATTTCTGTAGGTGTGATGCCAAGCTCCCTTGCTTCCTTTAGCAGTTTCTCCCATTCCTTCTCTTGAACTTGCATATTGGCATGCTGCATCTCTACCCAAGATCCCCCTTCCAACTCTTTACCTTCTAGGGAACCCGGCTATCATAGACAAATATATATTGCTCTTTATGTACGTTTGTCCTTAGACCCGTGGTTTTGCGCCACTATTTTTCAATAGTTTTGCCTTTTTCTAGGAGGAACTTTGTGTACACCCCTTAACACCAACTTACAAAACCTCAAAAAATGACTACATAAACCCAATTTCAACAACATTTATGGGTTATTACCTCAATCTTGAAACTATTATATGTTTCAAAGGTTAAAAATAGGTAAAATAAGTAAGGAATATGAAAAAAATTCAAAATATTTGTTAAACAACCTGAAAAATTTTTATCTTTTCCCTTAGCTATTATACTTTTGTATAATAGGCACTCGCTCTGAAGTCTGATACGATTCTGTTATTAAGTAAAATTCAGGAGGGAAGAAGAATGAGTCCAGAAACAGAAAGCAATGAAAAAGTGACAGATGCAAAAAGTGATGACACAGGTTCTCCGAAAGCAAAATCCTCATTAGGTTTAGAGGAAAATGTAGGTGGGCTATTATGCTATTTAGTAACATTTATTACTGGAATTGTATTTTACATTATGGAAAAAGAAAATGATTTTATCCGGTTCCATGCTCTTCAATCCATTATAACCTTTGGAGCAATTATGGTGTTTTTCCTAGTCCTTTCTATCATACCATTTATCGGAATTATTCTTAGTCTTCTGATATCACCGGTCTCATTAGTATTATGGATTTTCCTGATGTATAAGGCTTATAATGGCGAAAGATACAAACTACCTATCGTTGGGGATATGGTTGAGAACCAATTGAACAAATAAGGAAGATTTGTCCTCAACCATTTTGGGATCATGGGGCTGTTCCCTAGCCCCTCTCCCCTTTTGAGGATAACAGGTTATTTTTATTTGCTAAAATGATGGCTTGGGATCGATTCCTTACACCTAATTTCTCATAAATGTGCTTCAAATGAACCTTAACGGTAATGACACTAATAAAAAGATTGTTTGATATTTCACGATTTGAATTCCCTGTACATAACTCCTCAAGAACTTCTATCTCTCTTTTTGTCAATTCCTTCTTGTTCTTCATATCCCCCTGACTAATTTGGGCATTTTCCATTTTTGATTCCTCCTTGAAAATAAAATAACCGTATTGTTATCCCCAACTAATATAAATGGTTAAGGTTAAAATACGGTTAAAAAGGATATCGAATTTTCTAAATATTTGTTATACCCATATTTCAGGAGTAGTAAAACACTATTTCTAAAAATTTCTCCAGTGATTAAAAAGCATGCTGCATTAACGTTTCAGCTTTTCTTTTTATGCATTAAACTTATATCCGAAACCACGAACAGTTTGTATAAGTACTGGTTTAGATGGATTCACTTCTATCTTTCTACGGAGTTTACTAATATGTACCAATACCGTTTTTAGATCCCCATAACTGTCAATGCCCCAAATTTGATCGTATAATTGGTCTGCACTAAACACTTGGTTCGGATTATTTACAAGAAGTAACAATAATTGAAGTTCTTTTGCATAAAGGGATACTAACTTCCCATCAACAAATACTTCGTAACTATCCAAATCAATAGATAGATGCCCATAGGTCAGGACTCGCTTCTTCTTATGCTCATTAGATGCCATTAATCTGTTTCGTCTTAAATTAGCTCTAACCCTAGCTTCCAGTTCAGCAAAGTCGAAAGGCTTCGTAATATAATCGTCTCCCCCCACTTCTAACCCCTTAATTTTGTCTATGGAATCTCTCTTACTACTTAAGAACAATATTGGTACATCCGTTAATTCACGGATTTTTTCACACAGCTCAAATCCTTTCATTCCTGGTAGGACAATATCCAACAAAATCAAATGTGGCTTTTCTTTATTAACTATTTCTAAAGCCTGTAAACCATTCTCTGCAATAAACACTTCATAACCCTTTTTCCCCAAGTATAAGGAGGTTAGTTCTCGAATATCTGGATCATCCTCGACAATTAAAATTATATTTTGAACCATTGTGTTCCCCCCTATTTGAACTGCTAACAAATATCTTCTAATCTCTCCACCGTATTCATAATAAATGGTAATGTAAAATAAAATGTCGTACCTTTATTCAATTGGCTTTCTACCCAAATTCGCCCTTTATGGTATTGGACAATTTCCTTTGTGATGGCTAATCCTAACCCAGATCCACTGTCCTTAGCATATTTGGATGTAGATCCTTTGTAAAACCTTTCGAAAATATATGGTAATACATCGGGTTCGATCCCTTGACCTGTATCTTTTACTGCAATAATTACTTCCCCTTCAAAATCCCCGTCCATTTCTCTAAATTCAGGATCTAATGATTTGACGTCAATGACAATAGAAATGTTTCCACCTATAGGGGTGTATTTCAATGAATTATATATAATATTACTAAATACCTGGTCCATACGCTTGTAATCAATTAATATATCAATATCCTTAATGTTTTCCATTTTGCTATTTATTTTAGGATAATTTAACTCAATTCCCTTTTCTTCCACGTCTAATTCAAACTTCCGATATACTTGTTCAATCCATTCTGTTAGGTTTTCAGTTTTAATATTAAGTCTCATTTTCCCAGATTCAAATTTTGCTAAATCAAATAAATCTTGAGTTAGACGATCTAACATATGGATTTTATTTTCTACCAATTGTAAGTATCTTGTGTCCGATGCCTCAATTAATCCTTCCTTTATGGACTGTACATAGGAATGAAGAAATGTAATGGGCGTTCCAAGCTCATGGGATATGTTTGAAAGTAAATGTCGCCTAGACTGCTCTGTTTTGGTTAAATTAATGTTCAATTCTTTTAATTTTTCATTTATTTTCTGCAATTCCATTGTTCGTTCCTGGACTTTATCTTCCAGTGAATCGTTCAAATTTTGTAATTCTATATTCATTCGATCAAGTTCTTTTGCATGATCCCGGACACCTGTCATAGCCTTTTTTAAGTCAATTAAAGTCTTCACCCTGGAAGTTAATTCCTTTTTTTCGAATGGTTTGGTTAAATAATCATTAGCCCCTAATTCAAAGGCAGTAATTCTGTCTTCCAGTTGATTTTTGGCAGTCAACATAAGTATTGGAAGATCCGTTAATAAAAACTTTTCCCTGATTTTACGGCATACCTCATACCCCGACATTTTCGGCATCATAATATCTAGAATAAGTAAATCAAATGGGATTAAAGCTTCGATTTGATCTAGTGCATCTGCACCATTATTAACAGTTTCAACCTCATAGCCTTCTAAAGATAAATGATTAATTAATACTTGCAAATTCACGGGTTCATCATCTGCAATCAATATTCGGCCACTCCTAGTAGGCTCTTTTTTTTCCTGTATATTTTCAATAATAGAGTATTGTATTGGCAAGTCCGGATAGACACTCGCCACTTCCACTTTAGTGTTCTGACTATCTTGAAAAATAGGCAATGTAAATGTAAAGGTAGAGCCTTCTCCTTCTCTGGATGTGACGTCAATTGTACCTTCATGCAATTCTATTAATCTTTTAGTAATATTTAATCCAATTCCAGTTCCCCCATATCCTCCTGAAATGGTATGCTCACCTTGCTTAAATGGATGAAAAATGGATTCCAATTGATCTGGTGGAATGCCAATACCCGTATCTGTAACGGTTAATTTTATATAATCCTCTTCTTCCTTTGCTGAAATAGAAACATTACCCTTTTCGGTATACTTAATTCCATTTCCGATTAAATTATAGAGTATTTGCTGCAATCTATTTTCATCGGCCTTCACAGGGGGGAGCGTCGATGGGATTCGATTGTGTAGGCTTACATCCTTACCATTAGCTAAAGATTGTGACATCGTTAATACAACTTCCGCCATTTCATGCAAATAGACCTGCTTTATATTTAATTCTAAGACATCATTTTTTAATTTAGAAAAATCTAATATATCATCAAGTAAATGAGAGAGTCGTTTTCCACTCATAATGATCATGGAAAGGTTTTTCTTCATCGTCTCTGTCAGCTGACCTGCAACCCCGTCATTCATTGTTTCTGCAATTCCAATTATTCCGTTCAGGGGAGTTCTTATTTCATGGGACGTTACAGCTAAAAACTCGTCTTTCAATTTATTCGTTCTCTTTAAACTGTGGAGTGCCATCTCCTTACTTTCAATTGCCTCTTTTTCCGCTTGTGCCTTTTCAATTCGCATCGTATTAATTCTGTCTGCTAAGGCGAAGGAAAATAGTACTATTTCTACCGTTGATGATATTTGCCATGCATATTTGGTGAAAGGGTTAAGGGCAATTAAACCAGCATCACTCAAACTGGTTATAACAATCCCAACCACTAATAAGAACCATCCTAAAAGGAAAAATCGGGCAGGACGATAGCCCTGACGATAACAAAGGAAAGCAGTTATAATTACTAATGCAACAAAAAATAACAAACTTACCATGACAATGTAAAGGGCAAGTGGGTAAGAAAAGTATAATAAAACAATTAACAATAAATTAAATATAATAATTGGTGCCATCAATTTGTCTATTCTGGGAGTAAACCTTTTCATATCTAGAAAAACTTTTGCAAAAACAAGTCCAGAAATATTGGCCAAACACATGAAAAATACAATAGAACGATTATTCCACCAAACAGCGTCCGGCCAGAGGTACTGATAACTTAATCCAAGAAAGGACAACTGTGTAAGCACATTAACTAAAATGAAAATTACATAATAGATATAACTTCTGTGACGAAGGGAGAAATATAAAAATAGATTATAAATGGCCATAACTGCTGCAATCCCAAATAACAATCCCAGTAATGTATATTCCATTTGTGATTTGGCCGTAAAAGCATCTCCGTTCCATAACGTTAGAGGTAGTTGCATTGCCCCTTCTGTTTCGAACCTGAGATAGATAGTTTTTGTCTCAAACGAATCAGTACTTACTTTAAATACAAAGTTACGATGTTCCAATTCCCGTTGATGAAATGGAAAAAGATCTCCTGACTTTTTTTCAGTGAAACTTCCCTCAGTTGGTAAATAAATCGAAACATAATCCATTGTTGGATTGTCCAGTTCTAGAAGCCAGTTTTTTTCTTCAGCTGATAGATTTTTTATTTGTAACCTTCCCCAATAAACTGAAGAGGTATATCCATAGTTCGGTAAGGTTTCTTCATTGCTTATAAATTGATCAGAGAAGTTTTCCGAACTAATTTCATCAATTGTCCATTTTTTTTCTTCATCTTCAAATAAATCCATGTACATGTTTAAATCCACATTTTCAGTTTCATCCGAAACCTCCACTGTTTGTCCATGAAAGGCCGTAACTGAAAACGGACTACAAAATAGTATCAATATAATAAAGAAAGAAATGGGGATAAATATATGTACTATTCTCAAGGTAGAACACCTCTTTTAAGACAATTTCCAACCTTTGAAAATCACCTTATTAATAGTTAGATAATCCCATTATCTCTATTATTAATTTATTTTTCAATAATATCTGAATATTTCAACAAACATTAAGGAATTGGTAACGAAAGGACTACTCTATGAGAAGAAGCCTCCCAAGGAATAGTCCTTTAACACTATTTTTCTTCCCCAACAGTCATCATTACAACCTTCCCATCCTCTGTACCTGATACATACATTGAAAACTTTTTTTGTCCCTTTTCTGCGTCCACTCCGTATTCAAAATCATTCTCGTGTTCTTCGACGATGTCATAATTATTCGAGGATAAAAAGTTCTTATATAAATTGACGATTTCATCTATGCTATCTGCTTCAACAGCATAGGATAGTGTGTATCCAGAGACAGTATCATCTTCGAATTGTGTTACGAGATTTCCCACTGGAGTAAAATCCTCTGGAAGTGGAACTTCTGATGGGAATCCATCTGGGATTTCCTGATAAACTCTAAAGCTTCCTTCATCACCCTCAAAATTGAATGATTCTCCATCACTTGAGAAACTAAATGCCCCATCTTCCCCCTCAAGAGATATACTAAAGCCTCCCTCTTCAGAACCGCCAATCGTTACCGACTCACCGTCCCCCAATGGAATTTTTATTCCTTGACTGAAATTGAAGCACCCTGTTAGAAGGAGCATAGTTACGATTAAACCAAACGATACGCTAATCCATTTTCTCACTCTTTCATCACTACCTTCCCTTTAATCGGTTAATTAGCTATTAAAAATTTTATCGTTTTCAGAAAAAAATAACTATTATCCTTTCGTATAATTTATTATGCTTCTTAATGGTATAATTGAGTTTGCACCTTTCCACTCTCGAATGATCGGAGGTATTAATCATGATTACTAAAGCAAGATCCCTTTTACAACAACACTACGGATATGATTCTTTTCGCCCTGGCCAGGAAGAGATCATAAAATATATATGGGACGGGAAACGTACAATGGGGATTATGCCTACAGGAGGGGGAAAATCATTATGCTATCAAATACCTGCCTTGCTTTTTCCCGGATTAACAATCGTCATTTCCCCATTAATTTCCCTCATGAAAGATCAAGTGGATGAACTGAAATCAGTTGGAATCCCAGCGACATATATTAATAGTTCTTTGTCCATCAAAGAGGTTAATGAAAGCCTTACATCGATGAGATCAGGTAAATATAAGCTCGTTTATGTTGCACCAGAGCGTTTAGAAGCGCCATCTTTTTTAGGAGCATTAACAGGAGTTAATATCTCTTTAATCGCAGTGGATGAAGCCCATTGTCTCTCACAGTGGGGACACGACTTTCGTCCAAGCTATTTACGGATCCCTGACCTTTTGGATCAGTTGTCAAATGACCCAGCTGTGCTAGCTTTAACTGCCACTGCAACACCCTCTGTGACAAGTGACATCTGTAAGGCTTTAAACATCCATGATGAGCAAGTCGTGCAGACGGGATTTGAGAGGGAAAACTTATCATTCCATGTCATAAAAGGAATTGATCGAGATAATTATTTGAAAGATTATATACTTAGGCATCAAGAACAATCGGGAATTATCTATGCTGCAACCAGAAAAGAAGTGGACCGACTTCATTCTTTTTTTTCCACGTTGGGAGTTTCTGCAGGGAAGTACCACGGTGGCATGTCAACAGAGGACAGAAAAACAATTCAGGAACTTTTTGTTTACGATGAAATAAAAGTTATGGTCGCTACTAATGCTTTTGGTATGGGGATTAACAAATCAAATGTGAGGTTCGTCATTCATTATCAAATGCCAAGAAACATAGAAAGTTATTATCAAGAAGCGGGACGGGCAGGTCGAGACGGGGAATCTAGCGAATGTATTCTCCTCTTTTCTCCACAGGATATTCGGATACAACAATTTCTCATTGAGCAAACAGGAATGAATGAAGAGCGGAAAGAGAACGAATTCCGGAAACTACAGGCTATGACTAACTATTGTCATACTGAAAATTGTTTACAGTCATTTATATTAGACTACTTTGGTGATACACACTCAGCAAAGAAAACATGTGGAAAGTGTCATCACTGTGTGGATGAACGGGAGTCTATAGATGTTACTAGGGAAGCGCAAATGGTTTTCTCCTGCATTAAAAGAATGAGGGAAAGCTATGGCAAAACAATGGTAGCCCAAGTCCTTGTTGGGTCATCTAACAAAAAGGTGAAACAATTTTCGTTCGACCAACTAAGCACTTACGGTTTAATGAAAGAACGGACTCAAAAGGAAATTAGCCAATTTATTGATTATTTAGTAGCAAGCCAATTCCTTTCCATGAGTGACAGTGGGTATCCTGTTTTGAAGCTTACAGAAAAAGCAGCTGAGGTACTAAGGGGAGAAACACGTGTCACACGTAAAGTAGAAAAAGTGGTCGTGAAGGTTTCTAATAAACATCCGTTCTTTGGAACATTAAAAGAAGTTCGTACTAAATTAGCCAAGGAGGTTAATCTGCCACCATATATGATCTTTTCTGATAAAACATTAAATGAAATCTGCTTACATCTTCCGGATTCGAAATCTGATTTACTAAAAATAAAAGGAATCGGTGAACAAAAGGTGGAAAAGTTTGGGCAATTACTTTTGGATGCTATTTCGGAGTTTAAGGAGCAACACCCTGAATTTTTAAATACACCGAATTCTGTTTCTACTTCTAATAAAACCATTCCTGATTCCACTGGAAAAAAGGATACAAATAAAACCCCAAGTCATCTTGAATCCTTTAATCTGTTTAAGCAAGGGATGAGCATCCGAGAAATAGCCAATTCAAGAGGTATAGCAGATTCTACTGTTGAAAGTCACCTCCTTAGGGCACTTGAGGATAATTTGTCCATTGAACGTGAACGAATTATTACAGAGGAAGAGATCCAGTTGATTCGCGATACAATAACGAGTATCGGATTGGAGAATGGTTTAAAACCCCTAAAAGAAGCACTTCCTGAGGAAATAAGTTATTTTCAATTACGTTTTCTCTTAAAAACAGTGGAATTCTCCTAATTCCTAGAAAATCAGAAAAAACTCATACTTTATGAAAGGGAATGAAGTAAAAAGTATCACTTCATTCCCTCTTTAAATTTATAAGACGGAACTCCTTTTACTCCAGGTGTTATTCGAAAAAGCCCCCCAGCATATGGCTCATTTTCTAATTCCTCGGCACTTAATCCAACCCTGGCAGTCGTGATATATAATTCTTCAAGTCTACTCCCCCCAAAAGTACAGGAGGTGACATTTGTTACAGGTAAGCTTATCTCTCTTAAAATACTTCCACTGTTCGGGTCACACCTTATTACCTTTCCCCCGCCCCATAAGGCAATCCATAGCATCCCTTCTTCATCTATAGTCATTCCATCTGGAAAACCCAGTTCTTGTGATACATGCATTGCTATTTCTTTATTATCAATATCTCCTGTTTCAAGATTAAAAGTATACTTATAGACGTTTCTTGTGGGGGTATCGATAAAGTACATTACTTCCCTTTTCACATCCCATGCAAGTCCATTGGAAATGGTAACACCTTCTATCTTTTTATTAACTTCATAGTTGTTGTCAACACAATAAAGGGCACCAGATGGATTAGTTCCATCCATATCCATCGTTCCCACCCAAAACCGGCCTTTTGGATCACACTTCCCATCATTAAATCTATTATTGACCTTGGTTTCTTCCGGTTTAGCAATTAGTGTTAATTGCTGCCCCGTATCCATTGAATATATTCCGCTTTGTAATGCCACAAGAAAGCCTCCACTTTCTTTCGGAACAACTGCACCAACATACTCCCTTACCTGGATTGATTCACTACTCCGTTTTTCTGGTGAAAAAATATGTATTTCCTTTTTTACTATATCAACCCAATAAAGAACTCCCTCCTTTTCGTCCCAACATGGACCTTCCCCTAAAAGCCCTTTCCTGTCATCCATTAACACTAGATCATCCAACACAGACACCCCTTTTATAAAAGTTTTTAACAACCTTCCAAAAATTTTATATAAATTATTTTAGCATGTATAATTTACCTTTTTTTTCTCATCCTACTCTATTGTACAACGTTTCCCACTAATTTCACTTTATAAAAGGAGTTTTAACCATGAATGACAAAGACCTTCATACATTTGGCTGGTATGCCAAACGCATATCAAAGTCCTTACCGCCGGAGTCATTTGATCCCGTCCCTTTACGGCTCCTCGGAGGTTTAGCCTATGTTTCTGTAAGTCTCATCTGTTTCTTCCTTATAGGATTAAACTTACATTTCACGATAAACCTCTTTCTTTCTGTCATACTCGGCTTTTCCTTTGCAGGTCTTGGCTTTCTTGGCCATGAAATTCTTCATGGAACAGTAGTAAGAAGGCCTTGGTTAAGGGATTTTCTTGGTGCTCTCGCATTTTGGCCATTGAGTACAGGACCTCAATTATGGCGCAAATGGCACAATATGAATCACCATGTTCATACACAGCATGACGAAAAAGATCCTGATGCTTGGCCTACATTGGAAAAGCTAGCCAAGTCGAAGTACTTCCGATGGGTATACCTATTGCCCTTTCCAATAAGAGCAACTTTCTCTTTTGTCTCCCTTTCGGTACAGTTCACACTACACTCTATCAAATGTTTGTTTCTTTACATAGGAGAATTCAAAGTAAAAAATAAAGTGAAAGTAATAATTCAGGCCATCCTACCATGGACAACATGGATCGTTTTACTTTTCATTATCGGGTTAGAAAAGTGGTTATTCGTTTATCTCATTCCTTTATTAATTGCAAACTTTATTGTGATGGCCTACATTTCAACAAACCATCGATTAAACCCTATCACTCCAGTGAATGATCCATTGGCAAATAGTTTAACGGTAACCGTTCCTAGGTGGTTGGATATCATCCATTTTAACTTTTCATATCATACAGAACACCACCTTTTTCCAACCATGAGTTCCAAGTATTACCCTCTCGTGAAAAAGAAGGTAAAGGAATTTTGGCCAGAACGGTATCACGAAATGCCCATGGGAAAGGCTTTATATGCATTATGGAAAACACCTAGGGTTTACTTTGATCATAATGACCTAGTCGATCCTTATGGTAAAAAAATATTTGGATCACTTGGTCATGGGTTAAACCCAGAAAATGTTACAAAAAAAGATTTAACCCTCCATATCAACGGAAAACCTCAGTCTATTGAAAAAGATAACACTCCCCCTTCACCACCCCTTTAACTAGTGAAAAGCACCTCCAATGTCGTAAACGACTTAGGGGTGCTTTTTTCCTTTGTCTCATTTAGTTATATCTCTCCACCTCTATAGTATAATAAAGAGATGCTTTAGGAGGGGCTTATAGGAATAAGAATACGAATAGGAATCCTAGTCCGATTGAAATGACACTAGTGATTAATCCAGGGATCATAAAGCTGTGATTAAAAACAAATTTCCCTATTTTCGTTGTACCTGTTCTGTCGAAACCTATAGCAGCAATGATAGGACCGTAGTTTGGAATAAAAAAGTATCCATTTACTGCTGGGAACATCGCAATAAGAAACAGAGGTGATATCCCTAAACTTAACCCTAGAGGAACTAATGCCCTGACTGTAGCTGCCTGACTATTTAATAAAATAGACATTACAAACAGGGACAATGCAAAGACCCAAGGGGCTGCCGTTACCATGCCTTGTATTCCCTCTTGAATTACCCCCATGTTAGCCTGAATAAATGTGTCCCCCATCCAGGCGATACCAAAGATTGCCACTACTGCTACAATTCCTGCCCTAAACACACTTCCAGTTGCAAGTTTGTGTACATCTCCTTTACAAAAAACAATAATGATAGCAGCAATGGATAACATAATAATCTGTATTGCATATGCCATTGATAGTTGTGTTGATTCCCCATCAATAATATAAGTGGGGCGCAATTCTGGAAAGCTTCCTAATAAAACAACAAGTACTGCCCCAAAAAGAAAAAATCCAACAGCTATCTTTGATCTGGTTGTGACTTTAGCTAATTTACGCTCGTTCTTAATAGGTTCTAAACCTTTTTCTAAACGAGCTTTGTATTCTGGATCATCCTCTAATTCTAATCCTTTTCTGCGGATCACAAAGGCTGTTACCATTATGGCAATAAATGTTGCGGGTATGGTTATCCCTAATATTTGAAGTAAGGTGATTCCAAAAGGATCTAAGATCGCTAACAATGCTACCGTTGCTGCAGAAATTGGACTTGCTGTGATTGCTTGCTGTGAAGCAATTACGGCAATAGATAGAGGCCTTTCTGGGCGAACTTTAGATTCCTGTGCCACTTCTGATATCACTGGTAAAAGTGTATAAGCCACATGACCTGTACCTGCAAAGAAAGTAAATAAATAAGTAATAGCCGGAGCCATAAACGTAATCCGTTCAGGATTCTTTCGCAGGGCTTTCTCAGCTATTGTGACAAGGTAATCCATCCCCCCTGCAGCCTGTAAGGCACCTGCTGCTGTAATTACGGCAACAATCATTAACATTACATCCATTGGAGGAGAAGTTGGCGGTAATTGAAAGCCAAATGCTAAAATCGCAAGCCCTACTCCACCAAGAACTCCGAGACCGATTCCACCAATCCTTGCACCTATAAATATACAAATTAGAACGATAGCAAATTGTACCCAAAACATCTCTTCACCTTCTCTTATGAGTTTTTCTAATAAAGTTAAAGTATAATTCTTAACAAACTCATTTTAACCTTTACGTATCATTAAAGTAATATGTTTGTTCAATAATTCACAAATTATACAAGGAAAAGAAAACATTTTTAAAAAGGACTCATCTGATAAGTAAAATTAGGGGTTTCCCACTCGTCATTATAATGTTCATGGAAGATATGTGTAGTTGCCGGAGAAACAGGCGGAATCAACCAGTTCCATTTTCCAGTTACTTTTCTTCCGCTGGACTTCTCGTTTTTTTCAAACTTCCTGAATTGTTCTGATGCCGTATGGTGATCTACAATGCTTACTCCTGATTTTTGATAGGAATACAATACTGCCCGATTTAACTCTACTAATGCTCGGTCTTTCCACAAATTTGAATTCTTTGAAGTATCCAAATTCAACAAAGACGCTATCTTAGGTAACATATTGTACCTGTCCTTATCTGCAAAGTTTCTGGCCCCAATTTCGGTACCCATGTACCAACCGTTAAATGGTGCAGCAGTATATTCTATTCCACCAATTTCAAGCTTCATATCAGCAATTGCTGGAACCGCATACCATTTAAGTCCAAGATCTTTGACAGAAGGATAGTCAGGATGTTCAATATCCACTTCCAAAATATATTTTTCTGGTATCGTAAACCAATGGATCCCATATTCTTTTGTTTCAATAACAAGGGGTAAAATATCAAAATTCGTTCTATTCCCTCTCCACCCTAATTTTTCACATTCTTTTGTGAAAGGAATAGACAATGGGTCCCCTATGATCCCCTCACTCGTTTCATATCCTGCATATCGAATGAGTTGATGATTCCATATCCTTATTTGTTCCTCCCCTGATTTCTTTGGTTGAAAGACTGTTAGCGTAGGCTTAATTCTTCCGTTATTTGTTGCGGACTCTAAATGGTAAAAAAGGGAGTTTGCAATGTCACTTGGTTTAGAGTTCGTTCTTGCATCGATAACATGAAGGGTATCCCAAAAAAGGCGTCCTATGCATTTATTACTATTCCTCCAAGCCATTTTGGCTCCGTGAGAAATCTCTTCATATGTATGTTCATAATATCCAAAGGAAGTAATCTGTTGAGTAATTTCTTTCATTCGTTTCTCTATACATTCCCCTTTCCCAAGTTCTTTATAACATTTACTTATAAACAATACTGCTTCTTCTTCCAAAGAGTTCACGTTTGTCCTCCTCCCTCCAGTTCTCCTTATTGTAGTATACACTTGTGGTACTCACAAATTCAGCAGAATGATATCTCGCTTGTAGGGATTTAGAAAAGCGCAATCGCCTAAGCTCACGAGCGTAGGGCAGTGCAGGAATGACAACTTGAAGTCCGCTCTTTGACTTCGGTTGTCACTTCCGAAGTGCCCCGCAGCGAGTAGGCGATGGAGCTAGACAATGCCGAAGGTACAAAAACTTATAAAATCTTACCTTTTAAGAAAGAGAACCTATGCATATTAACAATATGCATAGGTTCTCTCAAAACATAAGAGGTTATTATCTTTTGATTCGAAATGGAATTTTATGAGGAAGCTATATCATACATTTCCCTTGACTGAAAACTAAAACCTCTTGTCCCCCAACGGTTATAAACGTCAATTTGAGAATCCATTTTTTTCTTTCGCAAACTTTTCACTTCATCATCATTTGGCTTATCCCAATTTTTCCAGTGCTCTGGTTTCTCCAATAAAAGTGTTTCAAATTGATGGTAAAGTAACTGAGCATCATCTTCCATCGTATTATCATGCATCCACATGAGATCATGGGCAATTAATTGCGCTTCCCCCTTATCGTTTGTAGTTGCAAGCACGAGGCAAATAGGTTTATGGAACTTAACTGCCAACCTAAATATGGAGGTCGGGATTTTAGTCATAGAAGATAAAAATTCTACGTGTACAGGTTTAAATGCGTCATCATATCCTACCCTTCCATCCAGATAAAAGAATAGGCTCTCCTTCTTAGTTATTAATTGAGGGATTTTCAAATCTGAACCTAACCTATCACTAATCAACTCATCTACTAGATTTAATTGATGAATGTCATCCCACTTGGGATACTTCCTCTCTAAATGAAACGTAGCAGAGTCCATTATACGATTTAAAAACTTCTTCTCTCCTTTCAGCTTATTGGCTATAGTAATTGGAATAAAACGATCATGTCCATATTGAAAAGTTACAAAAAATCCACCTAACGCCAGTGTTTTTTCTATCCTCTCCTGGCCAATAATCCTTTTAAATCCTGCAAATAGATTAGGCTGAGTTCTATAAAGTTTCTGAATTTGTTGTTGAACTCGGTAGTTCACCCAAACATTTATTAAATCTTTTTCCTTCAGGAAACTCAGATGTGAGGACATATTCCATAGCGTTAATAGGTGATCGTCAAAAAGACCGTCACTAAAATCATTCTTCACTTGTTTCAACATGATCCCATATAAATCATCCTGAAGCATCTTTTCATCTATCACCATCTCTATCTCCTCCTATTTTTTCCTCAAGTGTTATACTATTAAAGTTGAAATATTCAAAATTGCATAATATATTATTTTCATAGGTTTAATCACGCATTAGATAGTTTTTTGTGTGTTACAATGACTATTACAAAAGTTTTATTATTTTCTGTATATTAATCATAGCATGTATCACATTGTTTTGAATCTTTTGTAAAGAGACAAAAGAATCATGAAAATGTCCTACTAAAGTACAAATTCAGTACACTGTTTGCATAAACGGAAAAACAATCTATCATTTGGTTCATTATTCACAACTCCATACTCAAGAACCTTTACAAAGTTTAAAACTTTTTTTAAAAGTACTATCTAAATGGAGAAAGTAGGGAGAAGTTTTGCATATTGGCAATAGATTAAAGAAAATCAGAAATTTAAAAGGGGTTTCTCAGTCAAAAGTTTGTAAGGGGATTGTCTCACCCTCCCATTACAGTAATATTGAGAGTGGACGTTATGAGGCATCTGAAGATATACTTGAATTAATCGCAAAGAGACTTCAAATTCCATCAAATTACCTAATACATATACATGAAGAATCTCTTGAGATTGCAGAACTATTAACGGTTTATAACAAATATATTGAAACAGATCTAAGTAAAGCAAATTACTTTCTTGAGCAAAAACAAAAGCAGTTAGAATATATTCAATCTATAAATCAAGAGGTGAAATTTCTACTACTTAATTGCTTGCACCAGTTGAAAAATCTCAAAATACAAGAAGCGAAAAAAATTCACGATGAGGTAAGTTACTACATTCAAGACGAAAACATTGGTGCTCTTTCAAGTAATACTCAATTTAAGTTTTATTATGTATCTGGGTTGCTAATGTTTTATAAAAGGAAATATTTAGAGAGTTATGAATTATATAATAAAGCTCTACAATTCTCTAGCTTTGATATCGAAAAAGCCAAAATTTTGTTTAATCTAGCACTAATATGTTATCAAATAAATGATATTCAAAAGGCTTTAATATTTGCACAAGATGCAAAAACTTGCTTTATGGATCATCATAAATGGGTTGAAACTGTCGAATCTTATAATTTATTAGGAATACTATATTCTGAGATTAAAGAGTTTGAAAAAGGTCTTGAAGTTATGAATAAAGGCCTGAGCTTAGCTTCAGATAATAAAATGTATCTTCAAGAAGCAAAAATTTTACATAATTTTGGATCGTATTACTTAAAAATCAAAGAATTTGATAACAGTATAGATTACTATAAGAAAAGTCTAGATATAAAACATGTATATGATCCAAATAACGTGTTTGTAACTTATTTGGCAATTTTAAACATCCTCTTAGAAAAACAAGATTTTCGACAATTAAAATTAACCCTATCAGAAGCCTATGAATACGTTAATACTACTCGTGAAAAATATCAATTGATAGAAATAGAAGCTGAAATGGAGTTTTTATTATTTAATTATGATAAGTACGAAACACAAATGGAGGAATGTATTGAATATTATTTCTCTAACGACTTATGGAAAGATCTTGAAGGTAATGCTAAACACTTTAGTGATTATCATTTAGAACAAAGAAGATATAAAAAAGCTCACTATTATTTGAACATAGGTTACTTAGCAATGAAAAAAATATATAAGGAGAGATTACAATGAAGAAACTTGTCGTAAAAGTGTTGATCATCTCTGCATTAGGTTTTATATTCCTTGCTCAGTCTCCAACTGACGACTCTGCAGGAAGAATACCTTGGGATGAGCCACGACCTATGAGTACACTTCTCTTTTAGAGATGATTAAGAAAGGTGATGTTTAATACATCATCTTTTTTAATTTATTTCTTCCAGTTATTGTCACCAAAGTATTTTCATATTATTTTTGTTTTGTGTTACTATAGTCACATAAACCACTATATTATTATTTGCAGTTACTGGGAGGATAGAAGTATGCACATAGGAACTAGGCTTAAAAAAATTAGAAAAATAAAGAAATTAGGCCAAAGTAAAATTTGTCATAATATCATTTCCACGTCCCATTATAGTAACGTTGAAAGTGGTAGATACGAGGCATCGGAAGAATTATTAATTGCATTAGCAGTTAGGATGGAAGTACCGGAAAACTATCTACTTAGATCGGATGAATTTTCTGAAGAACTTGAATTATTACTTGAGGATTATCAGAAATCAATTAAAAGTAATTTAAATACAGCAGACCAATTTTTAGAAGATAATAAGAAGAAATTTGAATATATACTTTCTATGGACCAAGAAATTACTTTTTTATTATATAATTGTCTACATTTACTTTTGAAAAAAAATTTAACAGATGCAAGTGAAAAATTTGAAGAACTATCAATTTACATTAATAGTGATACCATACATCATTTTTCTAGAGACCATCTATTCTTTTATTACTACTGTTCAGGGTTAATTAAATATTATGAAAGAAATTTTAAAGAAGGGTTTGACTTGTTAAGAAAGGCCTTGCTTTATTTGGAAAAACATAATATTCATTATGAAGGAAGAATATTTTATAACTTAGCTTTAATTTGCTTCCATTTAAATAAGATGCGAAAAGCCATTGCATATATAGAAAAAACTATCTCACAATTTACAAATTCAGAAGAGTGGAATGTAGTGGTAGAATGCTATGGTTTACGTGGTGTTTTTTATACAGAAATATATGATTATAAAAACGCAATTGAGTCTTACGATTTTGCACTGAATTTATCTACAAAATACAATTATGACTTATCAAAGGGCAAGTTATTACACAATTTAGGAATGGTTTATTTTAAAATAAGTGATTATAAATCTGCTTTAGATTACTTAAATAAAAGTCTTGACCATAAATTAAATCATAAGAGTAACAACCATGACTTGTTTATAACCTATCTTGCAATTATTGATACAAAGCTTGAAATGAATAATAATGAATCAATTAATGATTTATTTGATCGTGCTAAAAAGTTAACAAACACTCAAATTGAGGAGTATAGGTTACAAGAACTTAACGCTAGATTAGCATTCCTATCTAATGACTTTGAAAAATACGAAAAACAGATGATTGAATGTATTGAATATTACTACGAAAATAAACATTGGCACGATATAGAAAATCGAGCAAAAGAATTAAGCGATTATTATTACGAACAACGCAAATACAAAATGGCTTATTATTTTCTGAATATTGAGTTAGAAGCTAGGGATTACTTGTATAAGCAAAGAGCATAGTTTTTAAAATAAGTTAATCCTTGAAAACAGGTGCCGACCTTTAGGACGACACCTGTATTTTCCTTTATACGGGTTAATCAACAATAATATAAGCAATCATTGGCCCGTTATGATCTTTGTCTGCATGTGTTACACAAATAAGGCGGTAGATTCCCTCTTCTTCAAACTGAATTGGAACTATTGTCTCTTCCCCCTTTTTTACATTACCTGAAATGTCTGTCCCTTCAATCTTAAATGGATGTTCCTTCCCATTCACACCGTATAGTACTAAGTTAACCTTTTCTCCCGCTTCTAGAAAAATCGTACCAGGGTCCCATCGGTATGATTCAATTTCCTTTCCATCCTCTGTTTTTGTTTTAAACTCTCCGGTTACCATATGAATTTCCCTGATGTCATTTGTCGCCTCTCCCTCAGCACCGGTACTAAATGCAGGAATATCATTTGAGAACATATTGGAAGAAACCCACACTGACACTAATGCTAATCCAAACACAAGAAAACCTATAACTGTTTTTCTTTTTAGAACTATAAATCTCATTTTTTCCCTCCTAACTGCATGTCTTAATTCATTTATATGCAGTAGGTGGGGGGAAACTTGTCTATTTTCTTGAGAAGTTTAAAAATGATGCAACACTAATGAAGTCCAATCATATAATTGAAAGGGTTATTAAATCTTAAATGAAAAATTCATGTTATGATAGGATTATAGGATTACATAGATAAGAAGGGGGACTAACAACTTGTATTGTCCAAATTGTGGAAAACCACTCGAGGAAAAAACACGCTTTTGTCCCCATTGCGGGAGAAAAAGAAAGCAGTCAAAGTTTCTATTCACCCTCCTTTTTTTAACTGCCTTTTTATCTGGGATATTTATGGCAACTAACTTTTTTTCTGAGAATCCTGATCCTCCAGAAGAACGAATTGCATCCTATTTAGAAGAGAGGAAAATAGAAAAAAAGAACCAAATTACTTCTATTCCTGCATTTGGTTGGCAAGACCGTGAGGAAGCACAAAAAAGGGAACTGACAGAACTTATTGCTGATGCACAGGAAGCCGTTTATACAATTTACACTTCCTATAATCAAGGCTCTGGGTTTCTTTATAATGATAGTGGTGCAGTAGTAACAAACGCTCATGTTGTAGAAGGGGACCCACTAGTTCAAGTTAGGACGAATAATGGCACTGAATATAAAGGAACAGTAATAGGTTACTCCAATGAAACAGACGTGGCAGTGATACTTGTTCCTGATCTAGCTGGAAGAAAGCCATTCCCTAAAAATACGGAAGAACCCGTAATGATCGGGGAAGAGGTTATCGCGTTAGGAAGCCCCCTTGGTTTAGAAAATACTGCAACAATAGGATATATAACTGGTTCTAACCGTGATTTTATCATCGATTCATTTATATATGAAAATCTTTACCAAATATCAGCACCAATTTCACCTGGTAGTAGTGGGGGACCACTATTATCAAAGAGTGCCGAAAAAATTATTGCTATTAACTCCGCACAAAACATTCATGACACATCTATAGGTTTCAGTATTCCACTCTACCAGGTGGAATACTTGATCCAATCTTGGATAGATGAGCCAATGAATGAAGAAGCCATATTATCACAGTATTACAATTCTTATGGGGACTATTTTTTTGGTGAATCATGGGACCATAATGAAGGGTATTTTGAAAATGGGGATTTTTCTGAAGAGGAATACTATGATTATTGGGAGCCCGACGCCTATGATTTTTGGGAAGAGTTTGATTATGAATATTGGGAAAATGTTTATGAACAATGGCTTGAAAAATGGGGTATAGATGAATGGGACAATGATGATTGGGATATGGAGTTTTATTATTATTGGGATGACTTTTAATAACAAGTTTTATCCACAAAGTATTTTTTATTTGGATCTGGGGGAATTACTTGCCCAGATCCCTTTTATTACTTGCATCATTTAATGATAATTTTTGCATTTAGTACAGAATCCTCTGTCGAACAGACAATAATTCCCTCGGAAATATTCAGTTTATCATCAGGAAGCATAAAAATTGCTGTAATAATTTCTGTTCTAAACCTTTATTAGCAATATAATCAATAAAATGTCGGATGAAGTAAATATTAGATTACTTTTTCTTTTAATTGATTTAAATATAGCTCAGCATAGAAACCGTTCTGTTTTATAAGTTCTTCATGTGTCCCACTTTCAATTAGCTGCCCTTCTTTTAAAATTAAAATCTGGTCTGCCTTCTGAATTGTATTAAGGCGGTGGGCGATCACAAAACTCGTTCTTCCTTTCATTAAACGGCCTAAAGCTTCTTGAATTTTAATCTCAGTAATTGTGTCTATACTGCTTGTTGCTTCATCAAGAATTAATATTTTGGGGTTAGCAAGAATCGCCCTTGAAATGGATAATAATTGTTTTTGACCTTGACTGATACCTCCACCATCTTGATCAATCATAGTTTCATAACCATTCGGAAATTTCATAATAAATGAATGGGCGTTCGCTTGTTTTGCCGCTGCTTCCACTTCCTCGTCTGTAGCATTTAATCTACCATAACGAATATTCTCCCGAATCGAGCCATGAAATAAAAATGAGTCTTGAAGTACAAATGCCATGTGTTTCCTTAAACTTTCCCTTTTTACTTCTTTTATTTCGTGTCCGTCAACCAAAATGCTGCCATTGTCTGCATCATAAAAGCGGGAAATCAAGTTGATTAAAGTTGTTTTTCCAGCACCGGTAGGACCAACAAATGCAATTGTCTCACCTGGATAGGCATGAAAATTAATATCGTGAACAGTATCTCCACCGGTATCCTCTTCATAAGAAAAGGTTACCCCTTTAAACTCCACATCTCCGTCTACATGAATTAATTCTTCCGCATTTCCCTCATCTACCCTTTCTTCTTTTTCATCTAATACATTAAACACTCTTTCAGCACCAGCTATGGCAGACAAAAGGGTATTAAATTGATTAGCTAAGTCATTTAATGGCCGAGTGAATTGACGTGCATATTCTGCAAATATAACGATGACACCTATTGTAATAATCCCATTTACTGCTAAAATTCCCCCTACACCAGCGATAATTGCAAAACTAAGATTATTTAATACATTCATGAGCTTTGGAATAAATCCTGAGATAGTTTGAGCCCAAAAGCCAGTTTCCTTGAGTTGTTTATTTCTTACTGTAAATTCCCTTA
Source organism: Evansella tamaricis (assembly GCF_019042215.1). Taxonomy (GTDB): domain Bacteria; phylum Bacillota; class Bacilli; order Bacillales; family Salisediminibacteriaceae; genus Evansella; species Evansella tamaricis. The sequence goes on from NZ_JAHQCS010000145.1 coordinate 37,025, forward strand.
TTACTTTCTCCTCTTGAGAAAAAGTTTTTACAATTCGTTGTCCTGACATCGTTTCTTGAATGTGCCCATTAAGTTCTCCTAAACTCCTTTGTTGCTCTTTAAAGAGTTTACTCGTACGTTTTGTGATCCACTTCATACCAAATACCATTGCTGGAACAATTAATAACGTAATAAAAGTGAGTAATGGGCTCAGCCATAACATTACTGAAATTGTCCCAACGAGTGTTAATAAACTGGCAAAAATCTGAATGACTGAACTATTTAATGTAGCACTGACATTTTCAATATCATTTGTCATACGGCTCATTAATTCACCATGTTGTCGTTTATCAAAAAAAGGAATTGGAAGTTTATGAAGATGATTAAACAACTTTGTTCTTAGTGTAAACACCGTCTTTTGAGCAATGCGTATCATCCAATAATTCTGAAGCCACACTGACATCGAATGAAAAAGATAAACAAAGACTAAAACCGTAAGTAAGTAACCTAGTCCGTCTGTAATTTGGCTTTCCACATAATTATCAATAGCAACTCCAACGAGGAAAGGACCTAATAAAGCTAATACCGAACTCATTACTACCAGGAGTAGAACTAATGATAGACGCCCCTTACTTTGAGAAAGATAACCCCATACTCTTTTTAATGTAGTCCACCAATTTTGAGCTTTAGGCTTATTTGCACCTCCATTTCTTTCATTTTGATCCTCGTTTATTTTATTTATATCGATTTTTTTATGCTGGAAAGGTTCTTTTAACTTTTGTCCAATCATTCTTTCCTCTCCTCCCCTAATTGCGACTCGTATATTTTACGGTAAAGGGATGAGGTGTTCATCAACTCATCATGACTCCCTTTTGCTAATAGCTCTCCTTCATCTAAAAGAATAATTGTATCTGCATTCATTGTTGTACTCATTTTCTGAGTGATCATCAATGTTGTACATTGATAATCATTTAATGCGTCCAGCAGTTTTCTTTCTGTTTTTACATCTAAGGCACTGGTACTATCATCCAAAAGTAAAATCTTCGGTTTTCTAACAAGAGCCCTCGCTATCGAAAGGCGCTGTTTTTGACCACCGGAAAGATTCACACCTTTCTGTCCCAGTAACGTATCATATTTGTTAGGCAATTCTATTATGGTCTCGTGGATTTGGGCATTTCGACATGCTTCCATCATTTCTTCCATTGACGCATCTTCTTTACCCCATAAGATATTATCCTTTAAGGGTCCAGTAAAAAGCATGGCCTCTTGGGGGACAAATCCTATTTGTTTCCTTAAATTTTGCAACTTCATTGTTGTAATATTCCTATTATCAATCAATATCTTACCTTCATCCACATCGTATAGTCTTGGTATTAATTGAAAGAGTGTTGATTTCCCTGAACCAGTTGCTCCTAATATAGCGACCCTCTCCCCTGGGTTAACTTCAAAAGAAAGATTCTTCAAAACAGGGACATGTGTTCCTGGGTATGTAAATGACACATTCTTAAAAGCTATCCTTCCTTCAAGAATCTGAATGTTTTCATCACTGTGATCTAAATCAGTCAAATCTGCATCTGTATTTAAAACATCCGCTATCCTCTCTGCAGATGCTTTAAACCTGGAAAAAATCATAATAATCATGGAAAATACAGACAAGACCGCAGTAATTCTCATTGTATAATTAATAATTGCAACGACTTCCCCAACTGTCGCTCCTCCTGTCTGTACTTCAAAAGTTCCAAACCAAAGGATTGCCATAATTCCTATATTCATGATTAACAAAGTAACGGGCATTGCTATTTCAATAAGTCGAAGGGCAGAAACAGTTCTATCTCTTAAATTAGCACTGGCATTAGTAAATCGTTTAGCCTCATGCTTTCTTCTTAGAAATGCCTTAATTAAACGAATTCCTGCTAAGTTTTCCTGCATAACACTATTTACTATATCTAGTCTTTCCTGAACAGATCGGAATAACTTCCCTGCTTTTCTCATGACAAGAATTAAAAATAAAACTAAAAGTGGAACAGTAACTAGTAAAATGAGGGCTAACTTAAAATTGACAATTAAGGCCATAATGACTGCACCAATAATGAGTAAAGGGGCTCGTAACATGATCCTTAAACTCATAAAAATCGTATTTTGAATTTGAGTAATATCATTCGTCATCCGTGTGATTAAGGATGAGGTAGGAAATTTACTGAAATTCGAGAAGGAAAAAGATTGAACTTTTTCAAATATCCGACTCCTGACATCAAACCCTGTACTTTGGCTGGCATGTGCAGCGTAAAATGAATTTATAATCCCTGACACAAAAGCTAGTAAAGAAAGTCCGACCATTATCCCTCCCCATAGAAGAACAACGGATAGGTCTTCGGCCATGATCCCATCATCAATAATCCTTGCCATTAGAAATGGTTGTATAAGTTCAACCCCTAGTTCCACCAGTGTAAAAAATAATGCCACTCCTACCGCTATACGGTAAGGTCCAAGAAAAGAAAGCACCTTCTTCATGACTGTTCCTCCAAACGATGTATATCCACTTGAAAATAATTACTTTAAGATATCATATACTAATTCCAGTTCGTGTTAAGAAAACCATTTCGTACTCCGAAGTATTCTTACATATTAAAACAATACCATAAACTTGACGATATTTTTCATAAATTTGCTCAATAGAAAGTTAATATGTTGGATAATGGAAATGGGAATCTATTTACATGAAAAAAAAGGTGAAAGTAAACGAGAAGATGTGTCAAAGAGGATGCCTCAAAGTGATTTTATTTATCCCTTTGAGGCAAGGTTTAGTGGAGATTAATTCCCCTATTTATGGGGGAATCCGTCATTCATAAAATTGCTGGATATTCAAATTACGGTTTACAGTGCTCCTAAGGACTTTTCAAACAATCTCATAATTAATTCTCTTTATTCATTTGTTACTAATCTAAGATCTATTCCATGTGGGTCCCCTGTTAATTCGGTTAAATCTATTTTTTCTTTCGATGCCACGTCAATTATTGAAACTCCTGGTGTATCTCCTGCCATATCATGAGTTCCTGTTGCCGGTTCAAATATACACATATTTCCCATCTGGAGAAAACACTAATAAATCGGGAGCATCTCCCACAAAATCGATATAATCTATTACTTCAAACGAATTAGGATCAATAATAGCAGCATCATCTGTTACCCGGTTTACCATCCATAACTGTTGTCCATCAGGTGTGAAAGCAACACCATGGGCGTCAATACCACCCGTTTCACCCGTGAATAGTAATTCATCTGTCTCTGTATCAATCACATAGTATTCTGCCAATTCTGTAGAGCCTGAGTTAGCAAACATATACTTTCCGTCAGGAGATAAAACCGTTCCACATCCATGTGCTCCAATGGTAGACTTTCCAAATTGTTCTACTACTTCAAAGTTTTCCACATCAAACACAAACAAACCACCACCACCAAGAGTGACATAAGCTTTGCTCCCATCTTCAGTATAAGCTAGACATATTGGGCGTTGATTAGGGAATTCCTCTGTATCCAATAATGAATCAACTTCCGTTAACTCTAAATGGCGGCCAACCGAAAATCTCTATTTTCCTTATCAATTACTATCTCTGTTATGGACTGCCCAGGAGTATTAGCCACAAGAACTCTCTCTCCGTCTGGGCTAGGTACTGCTGCATGAGCACCTTCCCCTGTCTCAAGTGTTACGACAACTTCACGATTAACTGCATCAATAACGGATACTGTCCCTGAACCCATATTTGCTACATATGCATATTCACCTGCATCGTCAAACACTAACATATGTGGTTTGTCACCTACATCTTGAAAATCTATTGTCTCAATAACCTCATGTGTCTCTCCGTCAATGATATGAATCTCATTAGTCCCTTGATCTGCAATCCACACTTCATAATAAGCCGTTACCTCTGGCACCAATTCCCCTTTGCTGTTATCTTCCTCTGAGATACTGTTATCTGCTTCTTCCTGAACTGCACTGGTTACCTCCTCAGCGCCATTGTCAGTTGATGATGTGTCAGAACTACATGCCGCAAAAAACAGGAAAGAAAAAGTAATTAACAAAGTACCCATCCATAAATTTCTTAGTTTCATAGTATCCACCCTTCCAAAGCATTTTATTCCTATCCATTTAATAGGTTTTATGCGTTATTGAGATAAAGTATACATTCATAGTGTTAATGTTGTAAATACTTTTTATTAAATTCTTTACATATTTATGTGAAAAAAAGCCCCTGCAGGGCGTAGCCCCTCTTTAGAGATGGGATGAATTTTCACTCAGACAAAGGGTAGCTTTTGCTACCTTAATTGTCTGAAGATATGCTATGATTCCCATATAAGCAGTTCTTTGAAAGCTGAACATATAGGGTTGCAACAGGAAAAACGTCTGTTGTGTAAAATGTTCAGTTTGTATTAGATGATATTTACTAATCACTAGCATGAGTTCCATGACAGATTCTAAGCAATTTTTCCAGTTAAAGAGGAGCAAAAAAATGGCAGATAAACAAATTCTTTCCTCAGTTTCTTATAAAAATAATGAAAAGCAAATTCTCATCGTTACTGCGGTCGAGGCTGAAAAGAATGCTATAGAACGGGGCCTCGGAAGTGATACCATATATGATATTAGTTCTGTGGGAGTTGGACCGGTTGAATCGGCAATCAATACAGTTAAGATTTTAATGAAAAAGAAGTACTCTCTAGTTATTTGCGCGGGTATTGGAGGGGGATTTCCAGAGAGAGCTGAGATTGGGTCCATCGTTCTGGCATCAAAAATCATTGCAGCGGATCTGGGAGCGGAGTCGCCCGAAGGATTTATTCCAGTAGAGGAATTAGGGTTTGGAAAATCCGTACTGACGCCAGATCTATCTCTTATCCCATCATTTGCAGACTGTTTTGAAAAAGCTGGCATAAATGTAGCGACAGCTCCGATCCTAACCCTTGCTACTGTCACAGGTACCTTAGAAAAGGCAGAGGAACTCTCCAATCGAATACAAGGTGCCGGTGCGGAAGCGATGGAGGGATTTGGTGTTGCCTCCGCTTCAAATAGTTTTGACATTCCTTTTATGGAGTTTCGTGCCATCTCTAATCCTGTGGGACCAAGGGATCGACATTCATGGAAAATCAAAGAGGCTATGCAAACGTTAGAAAAGGCCGGTACGGCACTAAAGGAGGTATTCAAACAATGAAACTCATTTATTCACCATGCCCTAATGATACATATATTTTTCACGCCTTAGTCCATCATCTTATTCCTGGAACCCCTGACTTTGATGTCACTTACGCTGATATTGATATTACAAATGGTTTAGCAATGAATTCTGAAAGTGCAGACATCATGAAAATATCATATGCAGCACTTCCATGGGCACATAAAGATTACGTTCTACTGCCATGCGGTGGTGCTTTAGGCAGGGGGTGCGGACCACTAGTTTTAACGAAAGAGGAGACAAACCCACAAAATTTAACTGGGAAACGGATTGCGGTACCAAGTGAACGTTCCACTGCCTATCTCCTTTTCCGGCTTTGGGCCGCTCAAAAGGTATCTGGTGAAATGGGAGAAATGATAGTTATGCCATTCCATGAGATTATGCCTGCCGTTCGTGATGGAAAAGTGGATGCAGGACTGGTTATTCATGAAGCAAGATTTACCTATCATGAATATAACCTCCATATGCTTACAGACTTAGGAGAGTGGTGGGAAGAAGATACAGGTACACCAATTCCCCTTGGTGCAATTATTGCAAAACGGACACTTGATGTAAAATCCATCACAAATTGGATTCGTGCCTCCATCTATTATGCAATGGAGAACCCCAAAGCTTCATTGGACTACATTTTGGAACATGCACAGGAGATGTCACCAGAAGTGGCAAAATCCCATATTGACCTTTACGTTAATGAATTCAGTTTAAATCTCGGAGATACTGGATATGCTGCAATTGAATTTTTGCTTGGAAGGGCAATGGAGGCAGAGCTGATTCCGACAATGGATTTAACAGATTTACGATGGGGTAATGGGAAGTAACATATTTTTAATAGGGGGAAAACCATGGGGAATGTCTATCAATTTGATGTGATAAAACCAAACGGTCATGTGCAGTCATTGAAAGAGTTTGAAGGGAAAGCACTGTTAATTGTGAATACGGCAAGTAAATGTGGGCTTACGCCACAATTTAAAGGGTTACAAGAATTATATCTCAAATACAAAGACCAGGGGTTGGAGATACTTGGATTCCCTTGTGACCAATTTAACAACCAGGAATTTGAAGATATCGAAGAAACTACTTCTTTTTGTCAGGTTAATTACGGTGTGACCTTCCCGATTTTCGCAAAGATTGATGTAAATGGTGAGAACGAGGATCCATTATTTTCTTTCTTGAAAAATGAGAAAAAAGGAGTTCTTTCAAATAAGATAAAGTGGAATTTCACAAAATTTCTGATCAACCGAGAAGGGGAGGTTGTGGAGCGTTATGCCCCTACGACAGAACCTGAAAAGCTGGAAAAAGATTTGTTAAACCTTCTTTAATAGGCAATAAAGCTGTCCCCATAGTATGGGACAGCTTTTTTTATTATATTAATTTTCCTTCTCCATATGTTTCGTACTTCTAACCGTATCAATAGGACGGACCATCTTTTCAATCTGTTCCCGTTTCGATTCTAAAAATGGTGGTAAGGACAACTTTTCACCGAGGGTTTCATATGGTTCATCCCCCATAAATCCTGGTCCATCTGTTGCAAACTCAAATAAAATCTGGGGAGCAACTCTAGCATACAATGACTTAAAGAAAAATCGATCCACATATCCCGATGTTTGGAATCCGAAACTTCTTAGACGCTGATCCCATGAATCTAATTCTTTACGATCTTCTATTCGGAATGCCACATGGTGAACGGTACCGAAACCTTGCTGGCTTAACGGAAGTACGGTATTATGCTCCACGATAACTTGAGCACCATTCCCTCCTTCTCCTACTTCAAATTGATGCAATGAGCCTTCTTTTCCTATTTCTTTAAAAAGAAGTACTTTTTCCAACATCTCTTTGAAATAATCAAAATTCGCCACCCTTATGAAAACTGGTCCCAACCCAGTAATAGCGTATTCTAATGGGATCGGCCCCTTTTTCCAAGGTATCCCTGACTTCACTCCCGTATTATTCTCATCAGAAATTAACTGATATTGTTGGTCATCAAAATCAACGAAAGGTAATACCTTTTTTCCAAATTGTACAGTAATTCCTTTATGTTCCACCTTTAACCGGTCAAAACGTTTCACCCAATACTCTAAAGCACTGTCGCTTGGTACTCGAAATGATGATTTAGCTATTTCATCTGTTCCATGAATCCCTTTAGGAATACCTGGAAAATCAAAAAACGTAATGTCTGTACCTGGATTTCCTTCGTCATCGGCAAAAAACAAATGATATGTTTGGATATCGTCCTGATTAACGGTTTTCTTTACTAATCGCATTCCTAATACATAGGTGAAAAACTCGTAATTCTTTTCGGCACTGCTTGTAATCGCAGTAATATGGTGAACTCCTTTTAAATCATTCATTTATTTTCCTCCTGCTAATCGTTGTTACTACTAAATCTACATAAATTCTAACTACAATTCAAAGAAACTGATTTACATATGTCTTTCATTTAATAATTTACAAAATGAATGATGTGAAAATTTTATGTTTACACTACTGTTAACATAAATATTTGTTTGGGGTAGATGCAAATCCATGGATAATTCATTTTGGTTCATCATTCTTGTCATTTTCTTCTCAAGTTTATTTATCTATACGATCCTAAAGGAAAAAAGTTGGAAGGTACTCATCTTGTATACATTTATGACTGGCCTCACTTATACTGTAGAGGTCTTTATTGAAATTTTTTTTAATGCCTATAATTACTATCCCCATATTTTAAAAAATAGCTACTTTGACAATATGTTGGGTGCTATGGCTTCTAATATGTTTTCCATACCAATGTCATCCGTTTTTATTGCTATTCTATCTCCTTCTTTAGTAACAGTTGTGATTTTCATACTCCTACTTTTGGGAATTGAAATACTTTTTTTAGCATTGGGTATTTATAGCCATAACTGGTGGAATATAATGTTTACTGCAATTGGAGTGTTTGGGGCTTTTATCATTTCGATCTTTTGGTACAAAAAACTAAATCAACACTTGAATCTTTTCTATCGATGGGCAACTATATTTTTTTCAGGTTTTATGATTCATACTACTATCCTCTTTATTCCCGTTGCTTTATTGAATGCATACCTCTACCAGGTGAATTGGTTTAATGATCCTTTTAGGGATCACACAGCCTTTGGTTCCATCTTGATTTGGGTATTAACGTTTTTGTATACATTTGTTGTGATTCACATGCCAAAAAGGTATTCAATTCTAGCAGTAGTTATTGCCGTCACCGTAGATTTCATTTTATATCGTAGTGGTATTTTGCAGATTTATGACCCATTTTCCTTTATATACATAATAATTCTAAGAGTCATCGTTATTCTTATTCTGATAAGAATGAACCATTATTTGATTCAACGGACAACTGAACCGTTTGTTTATCGATAATTACATCTTCAACTTTGGAGGGGGAGTTCTAATTTAAATTTAAATTCATAATATGTAATAGGAATTGATCTTTTGGACAAACACAGATGGAGGTTAAGTATGATAGATCAAGGGAAAAATCAAGACATTAACGATACTGCAAAAAAGTTTTATTTAGTTGGAATACCTGTTGTCCTTTTTCTATTTTCTATAACATTCTTTATGAGTAATATATTCACACCTTTGTTGATACTGCAGATTCGCCTCTCTGTAATAAGTTTAGGTATTCTCTATTCCATTGCTGTTTACTTTTGGTTCCAGCATCAAGTAAATAAAACCAGTCAGAAAGAAATCATAAAAAATGATGTTGTCATCAGTTTTAATGGGAAAGAACTTGAGAAGGATAAATGGAGTTAAATGCCACTCTAATTTGGTGTTGTCATCATCAGTTAACAATATCTTTTAATAAATTTTTATGATGATAAGCTATGTTTATTCAATTCTTGAAAATATTTATATACTTTATTTATTTTTTCTCCATGATTCCCCTTTGAATTTTCCATATTCCCAAACTCAAAAAATTTTACCTTTCTTATGCCTACGTAATGAAATAATGCCTTACGCATTAAAACTTTATGAGCATTATTTAGCCAAAACAGTGGATAAAAGGTTGGGCCATTCATTACAGAGATACATACAACTGATTTACCTTTCAACAAACCTTCTGGAAACAATCCACCATTATCTTTGTAGGCAAACTTTGAAGCAAACATTTTATCAAAATAACCCAATAACATAGCTGGGGGCCTTCCCCACCAAATAGGGTAGATAAAAACCACTCCACATGGTTTGAGTGATAGTTTCACATTTATAATAGTAGTGCGTACCTAAAATAGTAAAATTATATCTTTAGATACTATAATAGCCATAAAATAGCGATAATCACTCCGTGTAATGGTATTTCTAGTTCTATTTGATAAGCGTATCCCACCATTCAATTGTTATAGACAGGAACTCTTTCTATATGCCTATCTATCATTTCCAAGGCATTTTCAAGTCCATTCTCCGTTTTCATACGCATGCCTATGGCAGTGGCTTTCTCTTTGACACGATCATTCTTTAGTTCTAATAGTGCATTTGTAAGATTTTGTTTGGTTAGCTTCGGAAAGGGAATGTGCCGACCGATATTGAGTTCTGTAATCCTCTCTCCCCAAAAAGGCTGGTCCGCATACGTAGAGCAAATAATTGAAGGGACACCAGATTCTAACGTGGTATGAGTCGTCCCTGCCCCACCGTGATGAATGATAATGCTACAATGTGGAAAAAGTAGCTCATGGTTTGCTGATTTAAGCATGAAAATAGAATGTGTCAAGGATGAATCCTTTGGCATCATGTCAGACCAGCCTGAAGCAATAATAGCTCTTGTTTGAAGACTTTGCGTTATTTCTACCACCATATCTATCATCTTTTGTGGATCTAATATGGGCAGGCTACCGAAACCAAAATAAATGGGTTTTTCTCCAGATTCTAGCCATGCTAACAGGTCCTCTGGCAATTGATTTTCCTCATGTTCTAGAGAATTTTTAGGAATCTTCCAATGGCCAGTGATATAGTTGTGATCACCCCAATCATTAGGGAATGGAACCAATTCATTACTATAGGCATGAAGAATAGGAATCTGTTGTTTAACTAATTTAGCAAAAACGGATCCACGTAATGGAGGAAGATCCAATTTTAATCGCCACTCATTCAAATCTTTTCTATTCGATTTTTCATAAACTTTCGCAAAAAGGAGATATGTAAACTCGTTTAAGAAACCAAAAGGTAACTTCTTGCTTCTAACAAGAAAATGAGGGAATTCTTTTGTTTTTGGAGAAGTAGGAAAAGGAGTTGCTATCATTAATGGAATTTGAAAATTCTCTGAAAGAGTTGCTGCTTGAAATAATAACAAAGGGTGAGCAATAACAAGATTACAATCCTGACAAGCAGCTGTTGTATCCCTTTCTAAAACATATCTTCTTTCATGATTAATATTTTGGAGTTCTTCCATGAATTTTTTAACATTACCAGAAGCCATCCACTTTTTCCCTTCATCAGATTCTAAAAGTTGTTTTGTATCAATTTCCAATGAATGATAAGGCACATGATAGGTATCAATATAGGAAGTAAAATTTTCAGGCCCAGCTAAAGTGACTTGATGTCCCATTTTTTGTAAACCAAGAGCAAGAGCAAGGAATGGCCTTACATCTCCTAGGGTACCTATAGTTAATAAGGTTATTTTCATCAGAAGAAATCTCCTTTTTTGGTTGTGACCTAACTACATATTATCTGAAATTTCAAATAATTACTACGGCATGAGGTATAAATAGTTGTGTCGTGCCCCATTCAAGTAACCGTAAAGGAGATAGTCAATAAAGTAAATTGGTGTTTTAAATCATGGGATCCCTCCTTCCTATTAAACTACGGAAGCTTTACTTTTTATCACTGTTTAAAAATACGGGTGTTGTAACACCACAACCTGCCAATACAATTCCGAAGCCCGCAATTAACAAAAATATTCTCTAGAAACCCTTAGTTTTTGGAAAGTTTCGGAACTAAGTAAATGGCCAAACCACTCACGATCACATGAATCAAATGTGCGGTTGCTTTATAGTCTAAGGACAAATCCACTTCGGCTGTAAACGTATTGAAGAGAAACCCTAGAAAGACAATTACTCCAAACCATACTACCGGTTTTTTCGTAAATTTTTGTAAGAAGTAAAATAGTATGGTTCCTATTAATACAGCCATCACCGTTGCAAAGGTAATAAAGACGATATAAAGTGTGTCCCTGTCTTGACCGATAAAGCCTATGTTATGGCCAAAGGTGAATCCCGAAGCGATAAAAATTACGTTAGCGACAGCTGCAATGATGGCAGCTCCTAATAAACCTGTTATTAAATAAGACGAAAACTTATTTTTATACAGTGATTCCACTTCTCATTTATCTAGTGTTTATTGCCAAGTTTCTTGGAAATCCATTGCATATTGTTCAAAGGAAATAGGATCTCTCTTTAAAATGTTTTTTACATCATCCGTCACTTTTTCTGCCGTACCAAGACGGGTGAGAATATAAAGCATCATCATGACATTGGCAAATTCCTTTTTATCCCTCTTTTAATTAAGTTTTTACGAAACGCCAGTGTACGTGGATCTTGTATTCTATTTTTCTACCTAACGTGTTAGACAAAATCTCACCAACTTCTTCATAGTCGATGGCTTTTGCCCCCGTTAGTGTATAGAATTTATTCAAGTATCCCTTCTCTATTAAACAAGTGGCCGCAACAGAAGCAATATCCCGTGTGTCAATAAAGCTAGTTTTGGCTCTCCCAACAGGCATATACAATTCATTCCTTATGGCAATATCTTCCCGGTGTGTCGTATTCAAGTTTTGCATAAAAAAGGATGGTCGTAAAAAAGTATAGCCAATTCCTAAATCTCGGATCATATCTTCAATTTTCCGATGTGGAACGATGGGGGGTTTTTCCACTCCCATGAGAGATACAAATACCATTTGCTCTATTCCTTGTTACTTTACCTTTTCTAGAAACGGCTTTTATTAACCCAGTTTATACCAAATACCAGCTTGAAAACCATTATTATCACTAAATTGTTTTAGTGTCCCAACAATAAACTCTTCTGAATTGCTTCTATCTTTTATGAAAATCAACCCAAAGTAGCCATTCTCTTAGATAGTATCTTGATTTATCCGTTAACCGAAATAGATTTTCCGCATGCCTTCGTTCTAACAATCGTCATTCAGCATCATCATTAAATTTAAAATAAAACATATTTTCTCTCCCTCTATACAAGTTGTCCTTAAACAACATAGTTTCCTACTTCATTGTATGGTACAAAAAAAAACACCCAATTGAGTGTCGTTCAAATTTTTGAGGAATTAATAACCTAATCGTTTTCTTCACCCATTAATAACTTTACATAATCTCTTCTAGAATATAGAATTCTAAAAATCGAAACATACTCATCATCAATTTTGTAAAAAACAATGTAGTTCCCACTTATTAAATACCTATAATTTGTTTTTACATCAATCTTTGATGATAATTTTAAACCAAAAAGAGGGAATTCTTTTAATTTTTCATAGTCCTCAATAATTTTTGAAACGACATTTATAGCCGCAGTTGGATTGTCGAGTTCCTTCGTTATATATTCTTTAATATCATACAAATCATTTTTGGCAACAGGGTTAATTCTTAACTTACGCATAAAAATTAAACTCCTAATTCGCCTTTTACTTGTTCTTCCGTTAGCCATTCATCTCCTGTTTTAATGGCCTTCTCAGCTTCCATCAGTTTTGAAAGTAACTTAATGGTAGCTTGATTTTTCTCATATTCTTCAATATCAACGATGGCATATCTACCTCGACCATTCTTTGTTAAAAATACTGGATCACCTACAGCAATGTCCTTTAATACCTCGTTATAATTTCTTAAATCTGATACAGGTTTAATATTTGGCATAATATCAACTCCTTTGTTGTTAATATTTTATCATTATTTAACTTAAAATAACACACTGAATATTACAGCAAACAACAAAAGATTTATCCTAATCTGTTTCGATAGCATCATTCATGTATTTTTGTATTACAACAAAAATATTGCGTAAAAGTTAGACCCCCTTAAAATAAAAATATCCCCCAAACCATAAGTCTGAGGGAACATATACCTTCTCTAAACCAGCTCTATCAACACCACGCACTCAACGTGACTCGTATGTGGAAACATATCCACTGGCTGTACTTCTTTCGCTAGAAAACCATGTTCTTCTAAATATTTTAAATCTCTCGCTAAGGTTGCTGGATTACAGGAGACATAAACGACTCTTTTCGGCTGCATTTTTACGATCGTTTCCAGTAAAGATTCATCACACCCTTTCCTTGGTGGGTCTACTACGATAACATCAGGGCGAATTCCTTGGGCATACCACCAAGGAAGGACCTTTTCTGCTTCCCCGACTGCAAAATCCACATTCTCTATTCCATTTAGTTTTGCATTCTTTTTCGCATCCGAAATCGCCTCCGGAACAATTTCGACACCATAGACGTGCTTAGCCTTTTGTGCCAGAAATAGACTGATTGTACCAATTCCACAGTAGGCATCAATGACTGTTTCTGCACCGGTTAACTGTGCATATTCTAACGCTTTGTCGTAAAGTACCTTCGTCTGTTCTGGATTTACCTGATAAAAGGAACGGGCAGAAATTGCGAATCGAATGTCTCCTATGTAATCATAAATGACTTCCTCACCCCAAAGCACTTCCGTTTTCTCTCCGAAAATAACGTTCGTCCGTTTTGGGTTGATGTTTTGTACAATGGATTTGACGTTTGACAGCTCCGCCTGAATGTCTTGAATGATATTCTTCTTGTTCGGTAGTTCCTTTCCCTTCGTAACCAGGACGACCATAAGTTCGTCGGTTTTATAGCCATATCGTGTAACCACATGGCGTAATGTGCCTTTATGGGTTTTATCATCGTAGCCCCTAACCCCGTACTTTTTCGCAATATTTTTCACGATCTGGACAAGCTTATCATTCTGTTCATGCTGAATCGCGCATTGGTCCATGTCGATGATTTGGTGAGATCTTTCCGCATAGAACCCTGCTATAAGACCACCCTCCTCTTCCCCAAAAGGAACCTGTGCTTTATTGCGATAACGCCACGGATCCAGCATACCAAGGGTAGGATGAACCGTTAAACTGCTAAATCCACCGATCCGTTCCATAACATCCCGAACTTGTTTTTCTTTATGCTTCAATTGTCCTTCATAACTGAGGTGCTGAAGTTGGCATCCCCCACATTGTTTAAAAATTGGACACGGGGCATCAACCCGATACTCACTTTCCTTGGTTAACTCCAGCAGGCGTCCGAAAGCATAGTTTTTTTTCACCTTAGTTATTTTCACCTTGCCAGTTTCCCCTGGTAAAGCCCGCTGTACAAAAATTGGGAATCCATTTAATTTTCCAACTCCTGCCCCATCATGGGTTAAGTCCTCAAAGTTAACTTCTATCGTTTCATTTTTGCGAACTGGTATTTGTCTCATTCTCTTTTCCTTTCCGAACGTGTTTTTTCTGACCTTGATTGTACCATAATGGTAAGAGTTGAAAAAATCCTAAGGGTTGATATGATGAAGAAGGCATTTTATAGAACGGAGATGAAGGTATGATTAAAATAGGACGAAATGATGCTTGCCCATGCGGTAGTGGTAAAAAATATAAGAAGTGTTGTCTGAACAAGATCCAGGAAAACGTTCTTTTGAATGTTGAGGATCAGCAAGATTTTAATGAATTGCTCCCAAAGCTCTTTGAGTACAGTAAACAGTTTGACGGAGAACTACAGGCAATCTACCAACGTTACTCGAGTACTTATGAAAAATTAAAAACGGGGGATTCTAAGGCATTTTCTAAACTCCTCTTTCATTGGCTACTTTTTAATAAACCTTTAACAGAGGATGATAAATCGATTTTGGAAAAGTTTGTGGAAGAGCACAGTGACAACTATTCTGAAACTGTTTCCACTACCCTTAATAAATGGCTGGAGCTAACTCCTCAGATCCTTTCTGTCTTGAAAGTTGAAAAAGGTGGAGTTGTTCTTATTGATTGGCTGACTGAAAGCATCCACTATCCGGAACACACTGAGTTGACAAGCCAACTGACTGAAGATGACCTTCTTGTGGGTTACCTTTATCCTACTCCAACTGGTGTTGCCCTTGGAAGTGATGCCGTCCTTATTCCCGATTCTCTAAGACATCATGTCGTTGTTGAAGTGGATCGATTATTTGAGGAGTTCCATGAAGGGGTAAAAGATCCTTACTTCTTTGTGGAGCATTTCCACGCGTTTCTAAGTATTCTTGCACACGTATCAATCGTGGACCTTCCATCCGTTGGTTTTGAGAAAATTCCAGAGCAAGCATTTGCTGTCATCGACGAGCTCTATAACAATATTGAATTAGAGGATTACTCGTATGATCTAATCTTATTGGCAATGGAGAAGTGGTATCATTTTGCAAGTGAACAAGCACCGCGAATCCAAAAAGTTGGTACATATGCTGCTGCGATTGAATACTGGATTGCAAATCACCAACATCAATGGACCAAGCAAACCTTTAAGCAGTTAAGTGAAAAATATGGTGTTTCCCCTTCTACCATTTCTGCTCGTTTTAAAGAACTCAACAGCGTTTTTTCTGACGTAACCGAGAGAGTCCCACATGGGTAAGTTGACTTACAAATGGTAAGGTTATTTAGAAAAGCGTAAGCGCCTATGAACACGAGCGTAGGGCAGTGGAGGAATGACAACCTGAAGTCCGCTCTTTGACTTCAGTTGTCACTTCCGAAGTGCCCCATAGCGAGTAGGCGGTGGAGCTAGACAATAAGAAAAGCGCAAGCGCCTTGGTCACGAGCGTAGGGCAGTGGAGGAATGACAACCTGTATCTTATACTTTCAAATTTGGGATGGTTATTATTTCTATGAGCCCTCCCATTTTAAATGTTGACATTCAAGTGATAGGTTTATGATCACGCTGTTACGGGAATTGACTTATGTACGTTAACCAACACTCTCGTTCCTCGAAAGGAGTATTTTAAGTGAGCTCAGGCTTTACTTCCGAACAAAAAAAACGAAAAGTCCCTCCTAAGTATCATCAAGGTAAGAACCAAGAGGATACAAAACGATTTGAAAAACTATTGGACCAATTAGAAGACATGACAACCAAAAGTCGGCTTAAAGATATGGCATACCACTATACGAATAAGAGGGAAGTCATTAAAGTAAACTTCATCGCTGGACTAGCCCGAGGTGTAGGTTTAACAGTCGGCACAGCTTTGTTTATAGGGCTCATCATATTTATTTTAAATCAAATAATATCTATGCCATATATAGGTGAGCATATTGCGAATTTACTTGATATGATTGAGTCTTATCGACAGACTTAATCTTGAGTGTTATGTTTATTATAGACAACCACTGATAGTAACTAGGACTACTAAAATTATCGAGGTGATACATATGGATTGGTTAGGGATTGGCGTATTTATTTTATCCATTGGTTTTGCAATAGGGGTTGTGTTTTTAATCCCCGTTTTAAAGAACTTAGAAAAAACTCTAGGAGAGACTGCCGAGACCATTTCAAAAACACAAAAAAGTATTGAGGAACTGACAGGGGAAACGAAATTGGTTCTATACAATACAAATGAGACCATTTTAGATGTTAATAATAAGCTCGGAAAACTAGATCCTTTATTTCAAATTGTCCATGATACGGGCGAATCAGCTCATCATTTAACATCATCTTTAGCCCGGATTACATCTGGAAAATCCGAAAGTTTTAAAACGGGAATTGACGTATTAGACAGAAATCAATTACATGGTTTCATGCGAGGTGCAGCATTCCTTTATTACTTAAAGCAGGCAAAAAAAGAAATGAATAAACAAACGAAGGAATAATTGCTACGTTTGCAAGTCAAAAGGTACCTTAAGGGACTGCACCGGAAAGATGATAGATCAATCCACTTTTCAGTGCACCTCTGAGGTATCTTTTTCGTTGACAAAATTCTATACAATATCTCAAATTTTTGGGTTTAATATGATAAAATGAAACTATCGTTTTAGGCGAGGAGCGATCCTATGAAGATGCTAAGCAAACCGCAATTTGATCTTGCCAAGAATTACATAATAAATCATGCCCGTCCAATCGATCGGCATCTTTTTAACTATCATTTTTTAAATGGATCAAAATCTCCCATCCTGGCTGAGCTTGAGAAATATCAAAATAGTGATGGTGGTGTGGGTAATGCATTAGAACCGGATATCAGATCTTCCTTTTCAAGCCCAGTGGTAACCTCCTTAGCGATGCAATATGCCAGGGATGTAAATCTCCCTTGGAACCTTCCATTTATTCGTTCTGTCATGGACTACTTCACAAGGATTTATGAGAAATATCATCATTGGCCACTAAGATTGCCCCATATGAATGAATCACCACATGCTGAATGGTGGCACTATAGAGGATTAGATAGACCATTCAGTCACAATCCTGGAGTAGAAATCATTGGTTATTATCACGCTTATCCACAATCTATTCCAGAAAACTTATTGCCCCTTTTCCATGACCATGTATTCCAGTATATTGAGGAGCAACCTGATCATATAGATGTTCATAAAATGCTTTGTTATTTAAGACTAGTGGAGGAAATGCCTGACCCTGGTAAGACAATCATCATTGATTATTTGAGAGACATTAGTCGCCAAGTAGTTACGGAAGATCTATCCCAGTGGAGTGAATATAGCGCTAAACCATTATGGTTGGCACCTTCCCCAAACTCTCCTTTATATAACGTTTTGGAAGATGTTGTACATTGGAACTTGGATTTTGAGATTGATCAACAATTACCAGACGGATCTTGGTCTCCATTATGGGAATGGGGGATAGAGAAGGATTTTTGGAAAAATACCGTCCTCCCAGAATGGAAAGGCTGGCTCACAGTCCAAGTATTGAAGGTACTTAAACGCTATGAAAGAATCTCCTTTGATTAACTTTAACTTGGGTATCGCACGTTAGATGTCGGTACCCATAGGTACCCGGTACTCCAAAAAAAAGAGAGTTAGCAAATCACCTAACTCCCCTACTAGTTATTAAAATTAAAGCTCTCATTTGTAGTTGTTTGAAAACAGGCTAACTTCTTATTTGGTACAATCACATTGATATGATTATGAAGATTGCTGAATTCTCCAGGTAACTTCCCACCGTATTCCCCATCTAAATTTAAGTGAAGGTCCTGTTCTGAGTGAACAATAATATGGCTTGCTTGGATATACAGGACACGGTCATCATGAATATGTTCTCCTCGCAAAGCGTTAGTTACTACTCTAACCGCATCAGCCAAATTCGTCTTTTTCAAAATTAATAGATCAAACAAGCCATCATCCAAATATGCTTTTGGGGCCAATTTTTCAAAGCCACCTACCGAATTTGTATTTGATACAAGAAAAAGCATGATCTCCCCTTCGAATTTTTTTCCATCGTACTCTATGGTGACATGACTGGGCCGTATGCTGGGGAGCTTCTCAAACCCTTTCACATAGTATGCCACTTGTCCAATCATTGTTTTTAGCCTACTTGGAACTTCGTAAGTTAATTCTGTCAATGTCCCAGCGCCAGCAATGTTAATAAAATAATCCTGTCCAACTTTCCCCACATCTACATTTTGAAGTCTTCCATTACACAGGACATCACAAGCTTCCGTAATATCTCTGGGAATATGAAGCGCCCTTGCGAAGTCGTTTGTTGTCCCTGCCGGAATAACTCCAAGAGATGGCCTCTTTTCTTGCTCTGCAATCCCGTTAACAACTTCATTTATCGTCCCATCTCCACCGGCAGCAATTACTAAGTCAAATCCCCGTTCCGTTGCCTGCTTTGCTGCACGTTTTGCACAGTCTTTACCAGTTGTGGCATGTGCTGATGTTTCAAAGCCCACCTTCTCTAGCCGATCTAGAATATAGGGTAAATTTTTTTTCATCTGTTCCCTTCCTGAGGAAGGATTATATATTAATCTAGCACGCTTCATCGCACTCTCTCCCAGGGTAATTAAATTTTTCCACCTTTTTACATGACAGTATAACATTCAATGTATTGAAAGAGAAAGATTATGAATATATTATACAATTTCACATGATATTAGAGAAAATCTAACCAATAATTTTAATAAATGTGAGCAAAATCATTTTTATTATTTTCATTTTTCGTTATTATATAGAAAAGGAGGTTCACAAAAATGTCACAATTTTTCCATAGATTGTTTATTTGCATACTTTCAGTTGTTTTATTCAGTGCAGCTTTAGCTGGTATTCAATACTTCATTACCGGTGGTGAACAGTTTGGATTTGGATTGCTTTTGGGAATATACTCCTTTTACACTGCACCTGTGTTCCTTTTAGGCGGTATCCCTGCATCCTACTTAGTTGATTCCTATATGAAAAAAAATCAAAGTGTATACACTAAACTACAGAATTACTTTCGATCGTTTGGTTTGTACGGTATAGCAGGTATTACGGTTGTGATGATTTATTCTGCCATCACTTCTATTACAAAGGGCCAATATTTTTTTACTGCCTTCGAATCATTACAAAATATTGCAATTGGACTCTCAGCAGCAATAGTTTACTATCATATAACCTTACTTTTACAAATTAATTGGGAGAAGTTAAAGGAACAATATCAACAAGAAGCGGAAAACGTCAATAATACTCATTAATTATCCTAAGGACCAATTTAATTGGTCTTTTTATTTTTAAATAGTCAAAACAAACCTACTAAGATTACTTCCCATTTTCATACTAAAGTAAAACAAAAATTTAATTTATCCTGAAGTAAATTTTTTTATTTCATTCATAGTGTTTTCAACGCTAGGAAATGCTAATACAAATAATTTTATTGGGGGTTTATAGATAATGTATTCTGCAAAACAAATAGAGAAGTCGTATTGTGCCAGTGAATATGACAAGCTAGAGCGTGTCATACTTTGTGAACCTAAATATATGACGATTAGAGAACAAATTAACGAAACCCAAAAACATTTTAAAAACGAAGGTCTTCATATAGAGAAAGCGATGGAACAACACAAGAATTTTGTTAATACCCTTCAGTCGCAAGATATTGATGTCATTTTACTTCCGTCTTTAGAAAAGTTTCCTGAACAAGTGTTTACAAGAGATATTGGTTTTACGTTAGGCCAAACTATTTTTGTGGCAGATATGGCAAATGAAATACGGCAAGGAGAAGAAGAAGAATTAAAGAGATGGTTAAAGCAAGAGCAGATCTCCTATTTTAATCTCGTTGGGGATATGATTGAAGGCGGCGATGTTATTATAGACAGGGAGAACATCTTTATTGGATTAAGTAATCGAACGAATCAATTCGCCATTGATCATGTACAAAGTTTACTTCATCAGTTCAATGTGATCACTGTCCCTTTCACAGAAAAATACTTACATCTGGATTGTGTCTTTAACATTATTTCACCGACAGAAGCTTTATTTTTCCCAGAAGCTTTCACAAAGAAAGAGATTGATGTATTACAGTCTTATTATGAACTGATTCCCGTATCAAAAGAAGAGCAGTTTACTCTTGGGACTAATATTTTATCCATTGGAAATAAAAAAATTATTAGTTTACCTGTTAACAAGGACGTTAATAACCAACTTAAGAAGAGGGGATTTGAAGTTATTGAAGTAGACATATCGGAAATTATAAAATCTGGTGGTTCCTTTCGTTGCTGTACCTTGCCCTTAAAAAGGGAGATTACAGAGTAAATGAATATTTTAAAATTTACCTCCTTTAATTTGAAAAATTAAAGGAGGATTTCTTTTTCTATAGAATACATTATTTATCTTGTGTGTTTTATTCTTAGCGAGACAAATTCTACAATGTATCTCTGGAGGTAATAATATAATATGGATGTCGAACTTAATCAGCTTACTTTCCAAAAAATGTCTTATGAAAGCGCAAGGGAGATCTCTTGTTGGACATACCCTTCTCCCTATGACATATATAGCATGGATGGTTCCGAAGAACTTGTACAAGAGCTCGTCGAAGGAAATTATTACGTTGCCTACGATTCAAATCAGCAACTAATTGGATATTTTTGTTACGGACACGATGCGCGGGTTCCTGGAGGGTATAAAATCGGTTTATATGAAGACCAATCTTTCGTAGATGTGGGCTTAGGTCTAAAACCGAACTTAACAGGGGCTGGTTTAGGTAAATCCTTTTTAGAAAAGGTTCTATCCTACTTGCATACATTAGACTATACGTCTTTTCGTTTAGTTGTTTTAACAACGAACAAGCGGGCCATCATTGTTTATTTAAAGGCAGGGTTTGTGCCAAAGATGGTTTTTTCAAGTCCTGTAAATGGAAAGAATATGGAATTTCTTTTTATGGAGAGTGATAAAGAGAATCTGGGATTGTAGTTATAACTGTCTGCCAGGAACTTGTTAATCAACTGATCCTTCTCTTCTCTTCTGTCTTTCTTTCAGTCTTTGAAAGAAGCTTATAAACAATTTTAGCAAACACTACCATGATAAACGCAAATAAAACAAGGCCTTTATTGGTAAATTCTATCTGTTGTATTAGACCATTCATACTTATTAAATAAAACACAAAAGCAGAGACTTGCAGAAGTGTTACAAAGTATGGGAATAGGATGCGTTTTCCCCTTCGTTGAACACGTACAAATCGCAACCACTCAATTACTTGAAGGGGAATAATCCATAAAAAAGTTGCCAATGCAAATAAAAATAATCCTGATACCCCCTGCAAATAAACTTCCGATGGTAGTAAAAATGATAAAACTCCTATAACTAATGATATTAACCCAATAAAAACACTTATAATCATGCATACAGTAACTGCTTGTTTCATCATACCCTCCTTGAAGAATCTAAGCTTTGGTATGTCAACACTTATGTGGACAAATATTTAAAGGTGTATTAACTTGTATTCAGACGGTGTTAAATAACCTAGTGATCCATGAATTCGAATATTATTGTACCAATGTACGTAGTCAAAAAGTTCAAGGTCAAGTTCGTGTTGGCTAGAGAAAACCTTCCCATGAACGAACTCTGTTTTGATTGTCTTGAATGTAGCTTCAGCTACGGCATTGTCATAAGGCGTTCCTTTTTCACTCAATGAGCGTTCTATACCAAAGGCTTCTAGGGCTTGATCAATCAGTTTATTTTTAAATTCACTTCCTCTATCTGTGTGGAATAATTCAAGTCTATTAAGATTGTATTTTACTGATGTGAAGGCACGCTGAACTAACTCAGCACTTTTATGAGGACCAGCGCTGTAGCCAATAATTTCACGATTATATAAATCTACTAAAACACAAATATAATGCCATTTCTGTTGAACTCGAACGTATGTTAAATCACTCACAATCACTTTCAGTTCCTGGTCTTGATCGAATTCACGGTTCAATGTATTCCCTATCTCCGATTCATTACAAGACGTTCTAGAAGGCTTGAATTGTGCTACGGTGTATTTGGAAACTAATCCTTGTTCTTTCATGATTCGGCCAATACGCCGGCGAGAAACCTTCCAACCCTTCTTTTTTAGCTCTATCTTTATCTTTCTCTGGCCATAGTTATCCCGACTTTTCTTAAAAATATCGACGATCAGATTCGTTAACTCTTCCTCTTGGTTATCTCGAATCTCTGCTTCATAATAATACGTACTTCTCGGTAGTTGTAGGACCTCGCACATTGCTGATACCGAGTATTTGTGACTGTTCTGTCGGATCACATCTACTTTCGTCCCATGATCAGCGCGGCTTGCTTTAAAATATCATTCTCCATTGCTAGTCGTTGATTTTCTTTTCGTAAACGAATTAGCTCTTCTTGTTCCGGTGTACGGTTCTCTTTCTCTTCAAAAGACCCACTATTCTGGTGCTGCCTAACCCACTTATCAAAGGCAGATGGCGTCAGCTCGTATTCTTTGATAATTTCAGCCCTTGGCTTACCAGAAGCGTGCAACTGAACTATTTGTTCCTTAAATTCTTTTGTGTAGCTCCTTCTCTCTCGTTTGGCCATTACCGATTCCCCTCAGCGTTTATTTGAATCAAGTGTATATGACCTTAACGAATCTGTCCAACCAAGTGTAACCTAT
>NZ_JAHQCS010000146.1 GCF_019042215.1 Evansella tamaricis
CACTTCGGAAGTGACAACCGAAGTCAAAGATCGGACTTCTAGTTGTCATTCCTCCACTGCCCTACGCTCGTGTTCATAGGCGCTTACGCTTTTCTTATTTAATGTTTATAAAATATAGTAAATTAACCGATAAGTAAAATAAAAACCTAAAAGAAATACAGAAGCTACTTTTAAATTTTTGGGACTTACGAATAAGTAGCAAATCATAAAAATCGCGATGTAAATAAATGAATAAGAAATGGTTCTGAACCAAGTGTGTAAAGTTATTTCCAATAGGTTAAGTGGGATAGACAAAACCAATAATATACATGGAAGTGTAAGGAGGGCACCTAATCTCTCAAAAAAATAAGCCACATTCCTTTTAGACCCATTTTTATTGGCATACCAATTCATTAAGACAACGACAAGCGCTAATGGGATAGCATAGGAAATCCCCAGTTTGATACTGTCTAAAAAACCTCGAGCAAACCATCCACTTCCAGTAAACAACACAATTCTTTGAATAAAGAAACTGAATATGATTAAAAAGAGTAGTAAGACCATATTAATAATTCCGAATAATTGATAGCCTTTATCGTCTTCACCTAAAAAATCATCTGGTTTCTTAATCGTTTGTATTAAGTATTGAAAATAGTTTAACGTATCCTTTGAATCTTGTGGCACTTCCTGCACTTCTTCTTGTTCAGGCTGTTCACTCATATTAAATCCCCCTTTGCAAATAATGTCATTCAATTCAATGATATCTCTTTTTTTGCATCAATTCTATTACACGAAAGTATAATATGACTTGGCTTGCTGAATGTAAATAGAGATAGAATAAGGGAACATAACATAATTCCGGGAAAACCGCCACCTCAAGCTGCCCATTAAGGTGGGGAAGTGGTGGGAGTTGTACACGATCTACAATTCCACAACTATTTCCTCCGGTAATTTACTCGGTGCACTTGGAACTTGCCGAGGTTCAAAATTAATCACATCCGAAGAGAAGATGGTTACGACCACTTGACCATTTTGTGCCTTTGCACGAATAAGAAGAGGTTGATTATGATTGTTTTTAAAAGTGAAATCAGGACCATACCAACTGACAGTAGCATCACGGCCAGGAGGGACATAAGGTACCCTTCTGCTATGGGAGTAGCGTTGGATAATTTCCACACCTGCACGATCTGCGGCATTATATAAGGTAGATGAAACTTGACAAATTCCTCCGCCAACCCCTTCAAATAGCTCCCCTTTAACGATCACTGGAGCGGGCAAATAACCCTTTTCCAGAGTTCTTTCTCCCACGACCTCATTAAAGGAAAAAGTCTCATTTGGAAATACAACAGTATTGTTAATAGATTCGGAAGCCAAATTAATATTGTGAGACCGTTCATGGTTTTTCTTGTTAAAATAAGTGGTATACCCACTAATTTGTTGAACTCGGATCGTTGCAAGGAGTTCACTGTCAACCTTCGGGTGTAGGATGATGGTTGGTATCTCCAATTGAGAGGGACCGTGATTATAAAAATAGGTCAAAAACTCTGTTTTAAATGCTGTTTGATCCAAGATATGGCCATCTTTTCCAGGAACTATTTGGCCATGTGTATTTATGGTTGCATTTTCAGGGGCTTCGTAAACTTCTACCGCTAACTTATCTCTAAATTCTTTGAAAGCTCCATAATCGATTAATAAGTTACCTAAATATTCGGATTCAAATGCTTTTCGATTCAAACTTGCCAGTATTTGACCATCATGTAATAGTAATAAATTATCATCATCGTCCGAAAACGGGGAAACAGATAGCAGGAAAACAAGAAAAATAATCATTAAAAAAACCTCCTTTGATTAGAGGCCACTGAAGAAAGTCTCTTACAACTTTTTCAGTTCCTTTTATTTGTAAGGCAATGGCTGCGCTTGTCGCTCGCCAGCTAGAAAAAAACGTTCCTATTGGGCTTAATAAAGATGGCGACGGCTACGCTCATTACTTCGAGGCACTGTAAAAGTGGAAAAGCACCACTTTTACAGTGCCCTCTTTGATAGTATGAGTTGGGAGAAGACAATTAATGTAAAATTGCTCGTAAATGCACAGGTAGTGTGGCAGTCTAGCCATTAGGAAACAGAATGTGAACAAATTGTTATAATTAGTAATGTCAAGTTAAAATTAATGAATAAAATTTTACTAGATATATTGCATTATTTCCCGAAATGGTATACCATTACTTTTATACTAAAACAAATTGAATAATTATGAAAAAGGCAAACTATTTGAAAGAATAGGACGCAAAGCCTAGGGTCTAAGGTCTCAAAGACTATGATCGCCTGGTTGCCAAATGTAATTCAACCGGATTATTTGTTTGGCTATTCAATTAATGAGTAGCCTTTTTAAATTCATTGAGTTACATTAGTGCCTTTAAATTTTCAAGGAGAGGGGTACTGATTATGCAATTACTTATGCCGGAAAAAGCAGTTTCTTTAAAGACGAAGATTTTTTATGTGGATCCACAGTGTGAAATTCCTATGGATACAAAAGATCGAATAACCGATCTGCTGGCATCTAGACATTTAACATCTTGTGATGATATCATTTTCTATTTTTTGGAAAATCCTGAAGTGAACTTGTCAAAGCTAGAGAATGTATTAATGGAAATTAAAAAACATAATCGGTGCACTTTTATTATTGTGACAAAAGAACCACTTAACAAACACGTCTTACCTTACTTAACTCTCCCAGTAAATGGTGTTGTCTCATTGTTCTATTTAGTGAACGAATTTGAAATGATATTAAATACTGTTCTGGAAAAAAATATTATTATTGAACCGAATTTTCACAAAGAGATTCTGCAAGGAATTGAAATGAAAAAAAATCGGGACCTTCCTATTAAAAAACTTGAACTTAACAAGGAGAAGGTAGAAGGGTTATTGTCTCAGAAAGAACAGGATGTTTTGCAATTACTATTGGATGGGAAAAACAATCGGGAAATTGCAGGAAAACTATTTTTTGCACAGTCCACCATTAATTCTATTATCAGTGGTCTTATAAAAAAAATTAAGGCAAATGATAGAACCGATGCAGTTGTCAAAACAATTCGTTATGGTTGGGTTGATGGATTAAGATAAATAGTAACACTCAAGAGTTTGGCTAATGATGCCAAACTCTTTTCTATTTTACTACCATCAAAAAGCATATTATATAATTCGTAATCATTACGATTTGATTCTGGACTGAGGAGTGTGCTTTGATTGATTGGGTAATTATTGGTGGAGGAGTACATGGTTGCACCATTGCAACTTTTTTAATTAAGAGTGGTAAAACAACAACCGAAAAACTTAAGATAATTGATCCTAATCCAGAACCAATGTATAAATGGAAGAAGAATACTGAACGAATTGGGATGAAATTTCTCCGATCCCCTTCGGTTCACCACTTGGATACAGACCGTTAAGTCTAGAGAAGTATGCAAAAATGAATAGCTACAATGAATTTTTCGGAATGTATAATAGACCTTCCCTAAATCTTTTTAATGACCATTGCAATTATACATTAAACGAAGTTAACCTGAAGAATTCATGGATTCAGGGTAAAGTGAACGGGATTCAGAAGGAAGGTAAGCGTTGGAGTGTTATGACAATTAAATCTTCCGGAATGGACGAAGAAACTAAGGGGAAAAGGGGCTAATGAAAAAAGCTGCAGAACGAATTGTAGCAAACATAGAGAGCAGTGCACGTGCGTAAACGAAATGATTATTATTATGATAATAAGGGTGTGATTAGAATGAAAAAAAAGATTCCAGTTACTGTATTGAGTGGGTTCTTAGGCTCGGGAAAGACAACTTTATTAAATCATATATTAGAAAATAAAGAGAAGTTGAGGGTCGCGGTTATTGTAAATGATATGAGTGAAATTAATATTGATGCATTGATGATCAAACAAGGAAGTTTTTCGAGAACCGAAGAAAAACTGGTAGAACTGCAAAACGGTTGCATCTGCTGTACATTACGGGAGGATCTGATCTTAGAGGTGGAAAAACTAGTCCGTGCTGGAAACATAGATTACATTGTTATTGAATCCACGGGTATATCTGAACCAATTCCAGTTGCTCAATCTTTTACCTATTATGATGATGAACTTGGCATTCATCTAGGGGAGATTTGCAGGCTGGATACTATGGAAACAGTAGTGGATGCTAATCGATTTTGGGAAGATTATTCTTCTGGGGAAACGTTGTTGGACAGAAAGCAGACGGAAGATGAGAAATATGTAAGGGAAGTGGTGGATTTACTAATTGATCAAATTGAGTTTGCCAACGTCATCTTGCTGAACAAGATTGACTTAGTGGAAGATGTAGATGTAAAGGAATTAAAAGAAATGCTGAAAAAACCTAATCCGGAAGCAAAAATACTGGAAAGTATCCATTCAAAGGTTCCTATTACTTCCATTATGAATACTCAATCATTTGATTTTGAAAGGGAAAGTCAAGCGGCAGGCTGGATAAAGGAGTTAAATGAAGAGCACATTCCTGAGACGGAAGAGTATGGTATCAGTTCTTTTGTTTATCGGAGGAGGCGTCCATTTCACCCCGAACGATGGATGGAATGGCTCACAGACTGGCCGGAAGATGTCATTCGGGCCAAAGGATTTTTTTGGCTGCCGACGAGGAACAATATGTCCGGATTACTTTCTCAGGCAGGATCTTCTTTGACAATACAGGCAACAGGGGAATGGATTACAGCATATTCGGAGGAAGAAAGAAGGGATATGTTTCTCGAGGATCCAGAACTAAAAAATCGATGGGATTCCGAATTCGGGGACAGAATGACTGAGATTGTTTTCATTGGTCTGCAAATGGACAGAAACGAAGTGGAAAAATCCCTCGATCATTGTTTATTGACGGATGAAGAGATGAATGGGGATTGGAGTTTGCTAAACGATCCCCTTCCAGCATTTACTTCGGTATAGGACGAATCTTTAACACATGCGATGGATTTACCGTTAGCATGTGTTTTTTTAGGCGCTTGCGCTTTTCTTAAAATGTAAGAAAGTATAAGTTTTTGCACCTTCGGGCAAGTTGTCTAGCTCCAGCGCCTACTCGCATGGGAACTGAAAAGTGGTGCTTTTCCACTTTTCAGTCCCTCAGCAATGAGCGTAGCCGTCGCAATCTTTAAAAAGCATGATAGGAGTGGTTTTCTCCTATCATGCGAGCGACGAGCGCAGCCATTGCCATACAAATAAAAGGAACTGAAAAAGTGGTTTTAAACTTTTTCAGTTCCTTCTTAATCGCTGCGGGGCACTTCGGAAGTGATAACTGAAGTCAAAGAGCGGACTTCTAGTTGTCATTCCTCCACTGCCCTACGCTCGTGACCATAGGCGCTTGCGCTTTTCTTATTTCCATTGTCAAAGAAAATGGTAGGATAGTTTTATAGTTTTCATTCTTTTTTTGTTAGAAATGAAACTTTATTTTTCCAGATGGCATCTTCAAAGGGGAAGGGGGAGAGGGCTTGGATCTGATAGCGAGAGTAAGGAACAAGGAAGAAGAAGCTTTACGAGAACTCATGTATATTTACGGAAATGATTTAAAACGTACGGCCTTCCTCCTATTGAAGGATAGGTTTTTGGCAGAAGAAGTAGTTCAGGATACATTTATAACTGCATTTGAAAAAATGGATCAATTAGAAAATCAAGATAAATTAAAAGGCTGGTTGATGATTATCACTATTAACGGATGCAAGTCAAGGATGAGAAGGTGGAGTTGGAAAAATATCTTCTTAACGAAAAAAGAAGAGACTTTCCCAGATCTGGTGGAAACATCTCCTCTCCCGGACGAATTACTGGATAGGTCCTTAAGGAATGGTCAGTTATATGAAGCCATTCTGGCATTATCTTATGTTTATCGAGAAGTTATTTCGCTTTATTACTTTCAGGAATTAACAATTAAACAAATTAGTGATCTGATTCTAGAAAAAGAAAATACAGTAAAAACGAGATTGGCGAGGGGAAGAAACCAATTAAGAAAGATGTTACAGGAAGGGGATGAAGAAATTGATGGAACAGTCAGAACAAAAGAAAGCTAATGACATTTTAAAAAAGGAACTGGCTAATGTTAACTTTACAAGCCATGAATTAGTTATTTCCAAAACTCATCCGAAAACAGCAAAAGAAAAATGGATGTTC
The DNA here is from genome assembly GCF_019042215.1 of Evansella tamaricis. GTDB lineage: Bacteria > Bacillota > Bacilli > Bacillales > Salisediminibacteriaceae > Evansella > Evansella tamaricis. The sequence continues at coordinate 6,152 of NZ_JAHQCS010000146.1, forward strand.
ATTTGGAATAGAGAAATTACAATTCCACTTGTTCCACTTGGTGCAGCTTTATTCCTATTCTTCTCTATTGGCGGTGCTTATCTTATCTCTGACCTGCAATCTGAAGAACAGAGATATATTGTTCAAAAGGGTGGAAGTTATTACTGGAGTGATATGATTGATAATGAGGGGAATAGCCGATGAAAGTAAAAATAAAAGTAAAATACCTGATAATGGGTGTGACTATAGTAGCTTTCTTTCTATCCGTTTTTCATTATGTTCTTCACCCAAAAATGGAGGATTGGATAATCAGTAGAAATATTAGTAGCGGAAATATTGCCGAAGGAAGAGAACGTATTCTATATCACATTGAAAAGGAATCACCTAACCGATACGAATTAATTGAGAAGTACATGATTCACCCTGCCGCAATGAATCAATATGATGTCTACGTAGGACCTTCCATGAGGCAGATGAATGGTTCTGTCTCAAATCGGATTTTTACGAGAGAAGAGACAATTCCTTATATATATGAGTATATTCATCGTGAAAATCAATCGAACAATCTGACATTATTAGAAGCAGTGGATATTCTTGTTGCACACTACCGGAGTGAGAAGGATTACAGTAAAATTAATGAGATCTTGCACGAGGTGATATCAGATGAGGAACTGGACGAGTACTATTACCATGAGTTGAAATTGAGGGAAATAGAACAAGCAATAGACTTTCAGTATTATGAGGATGCGAAAGAAATGCTCGATAGTTATGAGAAGGAATTAACGGATCGTTTCCCTGATTTCAGACTTCGGTATGCCACTTTAAAAGGGGAGTGGATGCTGAACTCTGGTAAGGTAGAAGAAGCTAAAACCTACCTAAAAGAACAACTAAAGATCCAGGAAAAAAGGGTTGAAGAGCGAGACGCCACGTTTTCGGATTTCGAATCAGATTCTGTCGCAGAAGTGGCTTTATCCGATAACCCATATTACGAAGAATTGGAGCTTGTTCATAATAGTTTGTCTTCTATCTCTGATTCCGAAAGTCTTTCGTCTATAGAAGGGAGGGTTATTACTTCAGAGGGGGCACCAATGTCCGATGTTGGTGTATTTCTGAGGGATGAGTCGATCATAAATCGTAGTGTGGGAGCGTATGAAAGGTTTCAGACGGTTACTGGTCCAGATGGAAGTTTCTCCTTTGACTCTGTGACTCCAGGGAGCTATCAGATTACTCTTGGATTCTTATATGATCAGATAGACGGGTGGTCCTGGCCCGTGGAGATGGATGAATGGATTGATGTGAGATTCGGAGAAAATATAGCATATGATGTAGAACTATCTCCACTTATAGATATATACTATCCTGCTAATGATGACGTGATTTTCGGAGAGGACGTCACTTTTTCTTGGTCGAAAGTTCCGGAAGCTTCTACTTATACCATTAGTATGGCAATTGAATATGATGGTGGATCTATCTCATCTCCTGTTATAACAGGGATTGAAGAATCGGAAATAACTGTTCCCCTAGAGTATTTATATGAAAAGACAGTAGGACTTTCATTCAGTAATGATGAGTGGACCAGTATTAACCCAGAGAGCATACTTGCATTTGCAAATGTAAATGGGAAATTTTCATGGTCAGTAAACGCATATGATCAAAAAGGTAAACTACTTGGTCAAAGTGAAGGATACCGATTACGTGAGGAAACAATGGGAGAACTTCCGTTTTTTCAATTGAAATCAAGAAAAATGACTGATGCTGATGAAATGCTCATGTCAGGAAAACTAGAAGAGGCTCTTGAGATGTATAAATATAATGTGGAGAACGATTCTGATGACTTACACAGTTTACGAATGGTAACAAGAATAAATGGATTGGACGCTGAAAGGGCGGAAGAGACATTCTATTATAGGAAAAAGCTGGCGGAACATCAACCAACAGCTGATAATTTATTCCAAGTGTTTGAGTATTATTACTTTACTGCTGAAAACATGGAAGAAGCATATAAGTGGTTCCATAAATACCTAGAGGTGGAACAGCAAAGGCCTGGTCCGTATGTAGAATCTCTCTACGGGGTACTCCTTACAAGATTAGGAAAACTGGAAGAATCAAGAAACTATCTTAGTGAAGTAATAAAGGAAGATCCATCGAACCGATTTATTGGTTATTGGCTCGCATTGGAATTATATTTTGAACAGGATATGGAAGATGTTTGGACAATTGCAGACAGTTACCGGGAGAGGGGATATGATGCTGTAAAATGGCCTTCCCTTGTGAAAGAGTTAGAGAAGGTAGATCCAGTAGTTGTAAAGGAAGCGGTGAGACTATTTTTACTAGATGAGAAGGAAAAACTCAGAACATATTTATTAAACAAGGGTGAGGAAATTCAACAATTTATTCATGCATTGGAAAATGTGAGGTGAAATCAATAAAAAATAGGAAATCAATTACTCTAGAATGTGTACTCATGTACTGGATATAGTTGGAAAATTAAGATATAAAGGGTCTTCCAAGTAATCTCAGAAAATAAAATTAGCTTTATTTAGTAGAACAATGAACAATTACTAAAAAATTTAATAGGGAAGGACAATATACTATGTCAGTAAAAATAATTGAACATAATGAACTAAAATTAATTGGGATACCTTGCGTTAGTTTAAAGGAAATGCCAAGTAAGTATCAAAATGCAAAAGAAGGATTATTATCTGCTTCTAAGCATTTACCCCATATTGTAAACAGACAGATCCATTATGGTATTTGGCCGCATGGAGAAGAACAGAAGAACCCGGAAACACATGTGTACATTCTTTGTGTGGAAGTATCTTCTTTTGATGGTATTCCAGAATGGTTTTTTAAAACAATGCTATCGCCGCAACAATGTGTGGTGGGAAACGATAATAGTGACAGATGTTTTGATGCTGCAGGAGAAAAAATCAAAAAATACATCCAAGAAAAGGGTTTGAAAACTTCAGCAGGGGATCGGCTCTATACTATTTGCGAGAGATATAGTTATGAAGGAGAAGGATATTCCAGGTATTCCTTGCCGATAATTTAAGTGCTGAGAAGTGAAGAGGCTGACAGTGATGGAAACTTCCCTGTCAGCCACTGCCCTACGCTCATGTACATAGGCGCTTACGCTTTTCTTTGTCTAGCTCTACCGCCTACTCGCATGGGAACTGAAAAAGTGGTGCTTTTCCACTTTTACAGTCCCAAAGCAATGAGCGCAGCCGTCGCAATCTTTAAAAAGCATGATAGGAGTGGTTTTCTCCTATCGTGCGAGCGACGAGCGCAGCCATTGCCATACAAATAAAAGGAACTGAAAAAGTGGTTGTAAACTTTTTCAGTTGCTTCTTAATCGCTGCGGGGCACTTCGGAAGTGACAACTGAAGTCAAAGAGCGGACTTCTAGTTGTCATTCCTCCACTGCCCTACGCTCATGTTCATAGGCGCTTACGCTTTTCTTAATCAATTATTTTTTTATATTTAATTTCGCCAACGCTTCTGCTAACGCCGGATTAAATGGTTCATCGTCCTGTTTCTTTTGCTTTTTCATATAGTTATGAACTTCTTTTTTGGACAACTTCGTATTTTTTTCTTTCTGTCTTCTTTCGTTAAAGGTAGACAATTTTTCTTTATGTCCACATTTACATACAAAAACTTGTCCTTCTCCTTGTCCCCGTAGTTCCAGTTTCTTTTTACATATTGGACAACGGGCATTTGTTACTTTAGAAATATTTTTTCGGTGTCCACATTCCCTATCCTGACAAACATACATCTTTCCTTTTTTTCCGTTCACCTCTAACATATTTTTTTCACAATCAGGACATTTTGTGCCAGTGATGTTTGTATGTTTATATTTCTTAGTGCTGTTTTTTATTTCATGGACGACCGTGTTTGCGTAGTTTTTCATATCATTTATAAATGTATTTTTATTTAAATTTCCTTTAGCAATGGATTCAAGTTTTTGTTCCCATTCTGCAGTCAGAGCCGGAGATTTTAAGTCTTCCGGAACAAGATCTAAAAGTTGTTTTCCTTTTGAAGTAAGGTAAATATCTTTCCCTTTCTTTTCAATAAGGAATGTATTAAATAGTTTTTCAATAATATCTGCACGAGTTGCCACTGTACCCAATCCACCGGTCTTCTCCAATGTCTTGGCTAAGTCTTTTGCTTCTCCAGCCATATATTTTGAAGGGTTTTCCATTGCTGAAAGTAAGGTGGCCTCATTAAAGCGGGCAGGTGGTTTTGTTTCACCTTCTGTTTCTTTAACGGAAATGATGGAAAGTGTATCTCCTGTGGCTAAGTGTGGAAGGATCTGCTCCTTCAACTCATCACTGTTATCCTCATCGTTTATGAAATTGTCATAAACTTCCTTCCAACCTGAGGAGAGAACAGTTTTCCCCTTCGCCACAAATGTCTCGCCTCCAATCTCCCCTTTAATGGTAGTTTGCTCATACTCAAATGGGGGATAAAAGACAGCTAAAAAGCGTTTTACAACTAGATCATATATTTTCCGTTCTTTATCGCTGAATCTTGAAAAAATAGGTGTTTCTTCCGTAGGGATAATTGCATGATGATCGGAAACCTTACTGTCATCCACAAAGGATTTATTCGTTTTAATCTGTGTTTGAAGAACTCTGTGGGCAACTTTTGTGTAACCGCCATTTCCACAAGCTTTAATCCGATCTTTTAATGTACTTACAATATCACTTGATAAATAGCGTGAATCTGTTCGTGGATATGTTAAGACTTTGTGCTGTTCATAAAGTTTTTGCATAATCGATAACGTTTCTTTTGCGGAATAGTTAAATGCTTTGTTCGCATCTCGCTGCAGTTCCGTTAAATCATATAACTGTGGTGCGAAGCTTTTCTTCTGTTTCTTCTCAATATGGGTAACTTTCCCTAGTTTTTTATTCGTTTTCGCAAAAAGTTGTTCTGCTTTTTCTTTTGAGAAAGTTCTTGTTTCTTTTGTTTTCTGATCCTGCCAAGTTAATGTCAGGTTCTCGTTCGTTTGTGCTTTAATACCATAAAATGGCTTAGGTCTGAAACTACGAATTTCCTCTTCCCGTTTGGCTATTATCGCAACAGTTGGTGTTTGCACCCTTCCACATGATAGCTGGGCATTAAATTTACACGTCAAGGCTCTCGTAGCGTTTAATCCAATATACCAATCTGCCTCTGAACGGGCTACAGCAGAATGATAAAGGCTTTCATACTCCTTACCATTCTTTAATTGTTGAAACCCTTCTTTTATTGCTTTATCTGTTACTGAGGAAATCCATAAACGTTTTATTGGCTTATTTACATTAGCTTTTTCAATGATCCAACGTGCCACAAGTTCTCCTTCTCTGGCAGCATCGGTTGCAATAATTATTTCTCCAGCATCCTGTCGGTTTAATTGGCTTTTGACGGCATGAAACTGTTTACTCGTTTGTTTAATTACAGTAAGTTTCAGGCGGCTTGGCATCATTGGTAAGTCTTCTAACTTCCATGTTTTATACTTTTCATCATAAACTTCGGGGTCGGCAAGAGTCACTAAATGGCCTAACGCCCAAGTGACGACATGTTTATCCCCTTCTAAAAAACCATTTCCTTTTTTATGGCACTTTAATACTCTTGCTATATCACGTGCCACAGAAGGTTTTTCTGCAATCACAATACTTTTTTTCATTCCTTCATTCGTCCCTTCGTTAAAAAACATTCACCTAAATATATCATAACATGATTTTTATTGCAGATTTTCATTGGGAGGGAGTAGAAGAGGGGGCTTATTTCAGCAAGATATGCTTGGTGTTACAAAAGGGAACCGATCTTCCCGAATCGAAAATTGAATAGAAAATTCAGAAAAATTGAATAAACTGCTTTAATATTGGTAATAGCTTATGCCTAGGAAACAAAAGGTAATGAAACACAAAGGAGGAATAGGCATGAGAAACAAGAAATTCGTGCTCGCAATTTCATCACTAATCCTACTTATCACTACCATAATGATTAGTAATGAATTCTCAAAAATGTCAAGTGAATATGCATTAGTGACATCAGAAAAGAAACTCAATCAAAACATTAATAAAGCCATGGAGCATCAATTAACAATACTAACAAGTACACGCGATGAGGAAAGAGCACAGTTTGAAGAGGCTTTAGAAGTGGAGAGACTAAAGACATATCTTGAACAGAATGAAACGGAAGATCAACAGGCAGGGTTCCTTTCTTGGTCAGAAGCAAATGAACTGGCAGAGTATCTCTATGAAGATAGTAATGGAAGGTTTGAAAAAGACTGGGGAAGATTTCTTGCGCTCGAATCAATAAAAAAAGATATGGATCCATTTCTCGTCTATGAGTTATTAAGGGTGGAAACAGGTGGGACTTTCAGTCCAACAGCGGTAGGACCACAAACCCGATATGGTCGGGCATATGGAATAGCACAATTTATGAGAAATACAAGTCCTTGGATCGCTGAAATGGCAGGGTTACCTTACAATCACGATATGCTGTTTGATCCTCTCTATTCCATCGAGTTAGCAATCACATACTTAGATTTCCTGTATAAACAGTATGGGGATTGGGATCATGCCTTAACGGCTTATCACCGGGGGATTGGAGGATTGCAAAACTACATTGCACGAAATGGTCACGCCAAAAGTTGGTACGCTGTTGAAATTCAGGAGAATGCAAAAGAAAGTCAATTGGTGGCAGTAAACCATTAAAATAGAACATATGGAAGAATTATGAATGATAAATTTATAATTTTTACAAAAGCCTTAAAGAGCCTTTATAATTTCTAAAAAAAA
>NZ_JAHQCS010000147.1 GCF_019042215.1 Evansella tamaricis
GTCGCATCCTGAAGGAGGAAGCGACAAAAGAGATGCTGAGTACCGAACTAATGTCGCATCCTGAAGGAGGAAGCGACAAAAGAGTAGCTGAGTACTGAATTAATGTCGCATCCTGAAGGAGGAAGCGACAAAAGAGAGGCCGTGAACCGAATTAATGTCGCATCCTGAAGGAGGAAGCGACAAAAGAGATGCCGTGAACTGAACTAATGTCGCATCCTCCAAGGAGGAAGCGACAAAAGAGACGCTGAGCCCCGCCCTAATGTCGCATCCTAAAGGAGGAAGCGACAAAAGAGATGCTGAGCCCCGAGCTAATGTCGCATCCTGAAGGAGGAAGCGACAAAAGAGGAGCCGAGCCCCGCCCTAATGTCGCATCCTCAAGGAGGAAGCGACAAAAGAGCAGCTGAGTACCGAATTAATGTCGCATCCTCCAGTAGGAAGCGACAAAAGAGATGCTGAGCCCCGCCCTAATGTCGCATCCTCCAAGGAGGAAGCGACAAAAGAGCACCTGAGTACCGAATTAATGTCGCATCCTCCAAGGAGGAAGCGACAAAAGAGATGCTGAGTACCGAGCTATTGTCGCATCCTCAAGGAGGAAGCGACAAAAGAGATGCTGTGAACCGAACTAATGTCGCATCCTCCAAGGAGGAAGCGACAAAAGAGAAGCTGAGCCCCGATCTAATGTCGCATCCTGAAGGAGGAAGCGACAAAAGAGAAGCTGAGCCCCGATCTAATGTCGCAACCTCCAAGGAGGAAGCGACAAAAGAGTGAGCGAGCCCCGCCCTAATGTCGCATCCTCAAGGAGGAAGCGACAAAAGAGATGCTGTGTCCCGCCCTAATGTCGCATCCTCCAAGGGGGAAGCGACAAAAGAGAGGCCGTGCACCAAACTAATGTCGCATCCTAAAGGAGGAAGCGATGAGCTTAAGATATAAAAATAAACCATTTCCAAACGGATTAAAACCTATAAATCTAAAATTTAACTTTTTTTACTGGGAACTCCACTATCTTTTATTTTTTCATCAATATCACTCCGAGCTTTGGAAACCAACTGATTACGTGCAAAGCTCAACATAGCCATATTTGAACTTTCCCTCTATATTCTTTACTACAAATCCAATTCCACCGGCAATAAGCATGTTATCGTATTCGAATGGGAGGACAACTTCTTCTTTATTAGATATGATGCCGTACTTCCCATTTCGTTTCACATGTGCTATTCCGTTTGAAAACGGACCGCCTGTCTCATACCGGTAAGGAATCATTACTTTGCCAGCTTTATTAATATATCCCCTAAACCCATCTCGCTGAACACAAGCTAATCCTTCACGGAAATTGGTAGCCCACTCGAAGTCAAACGGGATGATTTCTTTGCCTTTTTTACTTATATATCCCCATTTCCCTTCTTTTTTCACTGGACATAGTCCTTCCAAAAAAGAATATCCAATATCCTCATAATTGAAAGGAATTACCTCTTCCCCTTTTTTATTGATAAAACCCCAAACTCCATTTCTTTTTGAACTTGCCAATCCATCATGAAAGCATTCTATTTTTTCAAAATGATGTGGGATAATAACTTCGTTATGTCCGTTGACGACACCCCAATTCCCTTTATTCCTTGTGTAAATAAAAGACTTGTTGAGAATGAATCCAATTGCTTCATATTGAATTGGAGTAACAATGTTTCCATTATGGTCGATTGCGCCCCAATAATTATCCATTTTTACGGTTGATATACCATTCTCACTAAAAGGGCGGAAGTCATCGTAAATAAATGGGGCAACTTCTGCCATGTCGCTGTTCAGTAACCCCCATTTTTCCCCTTTTTTGATTGGCCCGACACCTAAGCTATCGTTCAAAAAGATGGGAGAGTCATATTCAAATGGCAACAACTCCTTTTCCTCCAAGTCAATGACACCCCAGCGACCAGCTTTTTTTACAGAGATCACCTGTTCAGAAGAAAACAGAATATCCTCGTATTGGAAAGGGAGGACTGTTTCCTCTTCTCTGTTGATGACGCCTCTGTTGCTCCCCTTTGCTGCAATGAAAAAGTCTGGGTTGCATACTACGTCAAGAGAGTCATATTGAAAGGGTATAACTGTTTTGTTCTTAAAATCCACTGAGCCAAAGCGTCCCCCTTTTACTGCTAAAAACGTCTTTCCGTCCCAAGAGAAATTTAATGCATCGTATTCACAGGGGATAATTTCCTTCACTCTTTTTAATGACTTCATCCGCTTCATCCTTTCGTTAATTGAGTATAAGACAAAGATTACTTCTTCACCTTCAATTCTTTTATAAAGCTCTTTACTAAGCATAACTGGAAAAGATAAAAGCTCTTTTATGTAAGTGTGTTTAGATAAGTTTAGAAATGTTGTACTGAGAAAGCTAGTTCTACTAAATGATGCAATTCAAAATTTAAAAACTGTCATATGGAAGGTAAAAAAGACTTTAGCTCTTCATGTAAAGATAAGGTTAGATTTATGGGAGCAATAGAGTAGATGCAACTCTTTGAATTAATGCAAAGGAGTGATTTGTGTTGGACATTGATTTTGTACCTGGCTTTATAAGGGCACCATTTAATTTTTTCAAATATCGGAAGTATGTAAAAGAACTGGACCGAGATACGTTGGAAGAACTAAGAAAGGATATTCGCATCATGGGGTTTAACGATGGAGTAGAATCCTTTCAAACGTTCCATGAATCCCAGAAAGAATTAAATCGTATTTGTAATCACTCCGCTCTACGGAGAAAAGCAAAGATGGCGAGGTTAAAAAAACAGATATAGATTGGATTCTTGCATTCTAATGTTAATGAAAAACATGCGTTGATTAAATGAAAGGTGGTTTGATCGTTCGCTATGGCATTTTTCTTTATTATGATAACCGTCGCTTTCCTTTTCACTATGATTGGTATTTTTTATATTGCCGCAGGAATCATTGTTCTTCTATGGAATATACTTATTATCTTTGTTAAAGGATTATTTCACTTCTTTGGCACATTGTTTCTGATTTTTTTTGATTACTTTAAAATACACAAAAAGGAACCTAACTATCTATCTCAAGATACGAAGCAAAAACGGAATCAGCAGCTATTGAAAGATCAGAAGAAAGCAAGAGATGAAAAGTTGCTTTGGGAAGGCCTTGCTGTGTTTATGGAGGAACTTGAGGAGAAATATCCTGAGGCAGATCCCCTTTTATTGAAGCAAATAGAAAATGAGCTACTTGACTCCACTAGAGAAAATGCTCTTCGATACTACGAAGAACTCGTGAAAGTTAGTCACCAAAAGAATAAGCATGGTGACGATTATTATAAGATATATTGCTTTAATGATTTAGAAAATAGATGGAGAGAAGGAATCAAATGGATTGCACCGTTTATGGTAGAGATCTACCTGATAAATGAGATGTATATCTTTCGAGTGACTGATGAGCGCACAGGCGATCCGTATTTATTCCAATCAATGGATTACTATAAGCTCATGAACTACGTGAAAAGTGCTTCCTATGGTCAGACGCCAATCTACAGCGATGGAAACAGCATGAAGGCTGTTAGGTTGGAGGAAATAATATGAATCTCGATCCGGTACTGCAGTAAAAAGATCAGGGGGATATTTGATGTTTGAGGTAAATAAACTTGAATGTGAAAACTGTGGTTGGAACGACCTAACTACCTTTGGGGGATCAAGACGAATGCCAAATCCATATGCGGCAGTGGAAAAGAAATTACAAGAGAAGTTGCATCCAAGGACGAAGCGAATGTGGGAGGAACTTTTGGTACACCCATCGATTGTAATGGAAAAAGAAGTGGCAAAGCTTGATTACAAGACCAGGGGTAAGGAAGAGAAGAAGGGGAATTTAGGTCCTCTACAAGTGAAATATAAAACAGTGATGGGCGTTTGTTCTTATTGCGAAACATATGAAAATTATCTATCGTTTTATGAAGTAGAGAGTGGAGAAAGCCTTCACCCGTGTCTTTGTAATGGGTGTGGGGAAAAGGTGGACGTTTGTAAGGATCCTTTAAACATTCCCTGTCCGAGTTGTAGCACAGAGCTAACGGGAGTTCCTTCTCGTGAACGGGCATGGAGGTTCAACGAGGAAGTCGGTAAACCAAATGTCATTGGTATTGGGAAAAATAGTTTGGCAGTACTGGAAAAGGTGGACGCAGGCTTTAACAAGTTTGGGTTTGTTGTGGATGGAGTCAGGGGCGAGGGGTTTGAGTGTGTTTCTGTCGTTCATGATGGTCTTATTGATGAAAAACAAGAAAATGTCCCTATCCTGTTTCCTGCAGTATCTGAACTGATGGAACGAATCGAGGCCTTGGAAACAACTTCTCGCAATCTGTTTTTACTTGTGGATATTCATAGCGTTATAGATATAAGTTTGTTTAAATTAGTAGTCAATCGTTTGAAATATGGTGGGTTTCAAATTTCTGTCGTGGCGACAGGGTCGTATCAATTTCAAGGAAGGGGTACTTGGATGCAATATCAAGAGGTGCTGACAGAGATGAAACCCCATATTACTTCCGTAATTACGTTTGATAAATCTAAATACGTTGACCGGAAAACATGGGACATGGAAGAGGCCAATAAGAAAGCAGAGGAAAAGTTGTTGGAAGGGTTTAAACTTCTTAGGGAATTTATTTAACGATTGTATATATAAATCTCCTTTTATGATTGTATGAGAAGATCAGCTTACAATCTTAAAAGGAGTGATTAGATGAGATTATCAGATTTTATTTATTTGTTAAATAGTACGAATCGTCAATTAAACAACTTCATCGTTTTCCGCGCGAATACATCTCATGACCAAGCATCCTTTTATTTTCGTAATATCCCTGCCTTAAACAAACTATTAACTGACTTGCAAAGGGAAACCAATTTGCCAAGAAAAGAGCTGGAAGCTATATTTTTACAGGAGTTACCTTCTTGTATGCGTCAAACGTATGAAATCTCTGATCAACTACTTTCTGCAAAAATGAAAGAGTTTTATATAAATCAACTAAACTAGTCCTCTTAAAGTGGACAGCTTTAAACTAAGCTGTCCACAACATCCTATTCCCTTTTTTTGAAAGATAAAAGCTGATTTATCTTCATGTGTTTAAATAAATGTATCAACATTTGAGGAGGCGAAAGTTAATGATGATTTATGAAAATGGAGGAAAGTTTAAAAAAGGTGACCTAGTCAAATTAGTTAAGATTTGTCCAAAGCGAAAAAATAATGGAAGAAGCGACCACATCATCAGGGATAATCGCAAAATGTATGTTGAGGGATATTCTAGTGAGGGAAATGTAAAATTGCATCTTCTCCATCCAAAAACGGAACTGAAACAAAAGTCTCTCATCACCTTCCGTGACTCTGAATTAGATTTTATCTAACCCGTTTCTGTAGTGCTGAGCCAAAAGGACTTGTACTTTCTTTTGGCTCAGCTTCCTAACCTTTGAACAAAACATTCCGAAGCACTAATTATACTGAAATAATATAGTTTTTTATAACGAACTGTTATATTATGGAATGGTGAGTTGTCTTTATCCCCATTGACAATTTGAATCTAACCTTCTCAGAAACTACCCGCCTTAAACTTATCAATACCCTGCATATTTTAAACCAAATCATGAAATTAATAATTCTACCATAAACATTGAGTTGGAAATGGTCTATCCTTTTTCCTCAAAAAAAATGAAAAGGAGGCGATAAACATGTTTATACCATGTCAAAGCTGCAATACGGAGCATGCAACTGATTGGCTCTGGTTTGTTTGTGATACATGCGGCTATCGTGTATGCCATCCATGTAAGGCAAGTATCGGTTTTAAATGTGAGCAGTGTACGTTTGGGTATTTTAAGGAGAAATAAAAAAGATAGCTATGTACGTCTGTAATAGTTTATTCTGACAGTCTCCAACGGAATTACCATTAGCACTCTGGCTTAATATAAAACCTAAACATTTGTAATCATAAAAAATCTGTAATTCTCAGTAAGCTAGATAAATGTATTGGTAGGTTTGTAAAATAGCCACCAGAAGCTGCATGATAGTATCTTGTAATAAAAAATTGGGAAGAGGCCCTTCAGACGTATAAAGTGAAGAGGCGCCAATTCCTTCATTTATCGGACCATTTATTTTTGATACTAAAGGCAAGCCTAATTTTTTCTTTCTTGTGGTCATTGGGCATTTCATCATACACCAGAGGATACCTTTGATTTTATTTTAGAGAAAGGAGCAAATAATGCCGAGTTCCTGAAAGAGTCGGTTTTGGGGATGGATGGCATAACAACAAAGGAGTCATAACCAACAGTTGCTGATGGAGATGAGGCAGAGGAATTGGGAAGGTTTTTAGGGATGGAGATTGACGGAGATATTAACTTGGAGAAAGTATGTGGAGTAGTTATGCAGGGGATGAAAAATGAAATAGATTTAAAGTCACTAAAAACGTTTTTTATTAATTATAAGATGTAATATTGGAGGTTTTTACATGGGTTGGACTAAAAAGAAAAATGCAATTTGTTTTTTTGAATTAAAAGAATACATAAAAATATTAAGCACAAAAAAACATGGAGAAATAGTAAATTTCAAAAAAGAATTTTGTCAAAAAATGCTTGATAAGTATGTACTTCTCAGAGAGCATTCTGTTGAGGCAGTTTTTCAACATATGGATTATCTATATTTACTGGCTATGGGTGAAAAAGAGCCAGCTGACATAGATAAATGTTATAAAGGTATATTAATAGATGCTAAAGACAAGTTTCAAGATATGGAGGAAAGTGTTGTAGAGGATGAGACCTCAGAAATAGTCATTGCGTCAAATTATGACGAAGAAGAAAAAATTACCTTAACTGATGAAGAGATTGAATCTTTATTATCATTTGTAGGCTACGGTGATTTTAAAGAGACTAAAATTGCATTTATGGGTATAGAAGGCGGATTAGGAGGGAAGTCAGCGAAAGAGAACATTGACCTGATCTGTAACAAATACAAGTCAGGAACTGTAAATTTTTTAGAAAGTGATATTTGGAAGAGGGGTTATTGGAAGACAGGAGAGTGGACACCAGGAAAAAAAGGTGATGTGCCTAATAGTCCCTTCCTATACCTGAGCTCGCGGATGATTTTGGCATTAGAGAGTGGACAAGAGGAAATATCAGAATGGTTTAAACCCGGAGATATTAGAAAAAACATGTATGTTAGGAAATTCCTAATGGAAGAAGGACTTTATTCTAATAGAAAGGGTATAAAAACAGCATTAATTGATTGGAGACCTCTCCCTAGAAATGATGAAAAAACTCCTCTTCCATATAGTAATGTTAAACAGGATGATTATATAGCTGCATTTTCTTTCAAAAAAAATGCTTCTAGGACCTATAAAGAGTGGGTTGAAAAGAGAGAAGGCTTAATTAAAGAATTAATTTATAAATTTGAAATACCATTACTTTTGTCTTTTGGAGGTTTAGATTATAAACAAAAGATTTTTAAAAAAATATATCCAGAAATTATTTTTCAAAGTGTAATTTTAGAGCCAAGTGGAAAAGAAATTATTATTTCTAAAGATAAAGTTGGTGTAAATACGACAATTATTTTAGCAAAATTTTTAAGCTATGAGCACTTTGGGTTAACAGGAGCACATGATTTAACAAGATATATTCGAGAGAATAAATTGATAGATTTATAGAATTTTCTTTTTTGACATGCTTTTATAAACAGTCTAGTCAAGACATAACCCAAAAAACATATAGGAAGGCAGGTAAGAAATATGAGTAGAATGGAAGAATACCATCATGTTAAAACTGAGGTGGAGCAAAATCCATATGTATACGACAATGTCATTCATTTAGTCCAAACATTAAATAAACTACAAAGAGAAAATGAGAAATCTCTTGAAGAAGTGCAGTGGGAGAAAATTGAAGTTTTAGATAAATTTATGGAAAAACCAGATCGAGTACCCAATAAAGCTGAGGAAAAATTAATTGAATCATTGGATTCCCTTCTCGAGTACTATGGTAGGTTGCCTATGGCATCTGGGGAAATCAATGATCGCTATTTAAATGTTTTTCTTAGGCGAAAGGAATTAGGGGAATTTCCTGATTATCTACAGAGAGGATTTATTCATCTAGTAATGGAAAATTATCAAGACAACCAAATTAAGATGTATCAACTTATTGTATCCACAGTTATCAAGGACAAGTCTATTCATGAAAAGGTTAGCCAACTTCTTTTACATCCAGAACAACTAGCTAATGAACCAACTCCTTTATTAGAAGAGTTGGAGCCTTACTTCAAACAGATGGCTGAATTAAATAGAGATATATCTCATTTTTACAAGACTTTGTTGGAAGTAAAGATAGATAGGCTTGAAGTAGAAGATCCAGACGCACAGGGGGATAAATTAGATATACTAAGAGAATTAATTAAGTATAGTAAAGAAAAGTCCAAGTTGAAAGAGCAGGCTGAAATCCTTCTATTAAATGAATTGGAGGATTATAAGCAGTTTAGAACCACGCTTGATAAGGGCTATTATTCTGGAATAGAGGAAATTTATCAAGAATTATATAGTTGGTTCCCACAAAACAAAGTTTATAAAGACCATTTGATCGATTCTATTGAAAAACAAGTTCATTTTATGGAGAACGCGGAAAGTAACCAAAGCAGCAGGTCTCTACATCACGCTAAAATAGAAGCATATGAAAAACTCATCCGTTTAAAGCCAAACGACAAAGAGTATAATCGAAATTTAGCAACGTTTTATTTCCAAGGGGGAAAGAATTTAAAGCGTTCTCGTGGACATGAAAGTAACTTTGAGTTGGCGGAAAGGTATTTTGGCAGATACATCGACTTATCAAATGAGCGGGAGAAGTACCAAGGTTATTATTACTTAGGGTTATTATTTCTGCAACAAAAAGATTGGGGAAGTGCCTATAAGAAACTGAAGGATGCAGTAAAATTGGCACCAACTTTCGATGATTATTTCCAAGTAGCTTACCCTTACGTTATTAGTTGTGTACATGAACGAAACGAGCTTGAGGCAGACCGTATAATTGAAGAAATGGAGAGCCACGATAAGGAATTTGAGTATAGAAAGGAAATTGAATTTGTACGAATGTATAAAAATATGTTCAGTTCCGGGTTTGCCTATACGGTATTTAAAAATGGTAAAGAAGTAGAGGAAATTTCTTATTTGGCATCTGAAAAATATATTGAGGACTTGTTACATGATAACCCTCATTCCTTTATATTAGATATGAGGAATCCGGAAGTGACATATGTTCGTGGTATTGAAGACTGTAAGAAAAATACAAGTGTTTTGAAAACATTATTATATCGCCACCTTATGGTTAATGGCAGTGTTTCAGTGGAAGATGCTAGGATAATATTGCAAAAAGAAAATGTGAATGTGGCAAGATATATTAATATGTTCAAAGAGGATATGTACGACTGCGTAGGTAATAAAGAAATGTTAACTATTTCCCACGCTAAGCAGTCAGTCTATTATTTCGAGTTTCCAGCAGACACTTATATCATTCAACCAATTAATTTTTCAATCCACAATTATGTATGATGAAAATTATTTTCTTGGAGAAGTAAAGAAGATGTTTGACTGAAGAAGTATCCTTCATGGAGCCACGATAATCAAGCTCCTTGAAGGTGTTTTCCTAATGATTACTCTTTCTCTAACTTAAAGTTAAGCGGTTTGAACGATAAGACTAGATAAAAGCTCTTTTATGAGAGTCGGTTATCATTAACGTATTCTTATAAAGGAGAGTGATTAAATGAGACTAACCGATTTTATTTATTTACTAAACTCCACTAATCGCCAATTAAACAATTACATTGTTATTCGTTCAACGACATCTCCAGAACAAACATCTGTATATTTTCGCGATGTTCCTGCCTTAAACCAGCTACTCAACGAACTTCAAAGAGAAACTAATTTACCTAGACAAGAAATTGAATCTCTATTCCTTCAAGAACTTCCAACTTGCTTAAGAAAAACTTACGAATTATCAGATCAACTTATAACAAATAAAATGAAAGAATTTTATATTGATAGATTAAATTAGTTTTATAGTGGACGGCTTATATCTAAGCTGTCCACACCTTTATTTTAAGATATTCATACTAATGAAATGTTTGCACCATGGAGTATGAAAATATGGATACCGCTAGTTGGCACGAGTGCCAACAAACATAGTTAATTTCAGGGTAGATTTCATCTGAATTGAATTTAGCTTATTACATCACTCAGAGTGAAAATGTAGCAAATATAAATATGTATTAGTCAGTGGTGAAATGAGTACAAGGTCTTTTCGTACATCACTCAATGGTAAAAGATCCACTGGTTACCGTCTGAGACCAATGCAATGACAGGAGGTATATTGATGAGAAATAAAGATACATTCGTTGGCAGTTTAGTAGGGTTGGCAGTGGGAGACTGTGTGGGAGTTTCAGTTGAATTTAGTCCACCTGGGACGTTTGAACCTGTTCAGGAGATGACAGGGGGAGGACCATTCGGCTTAAATCCAGGGGAATGGACGGATGACACTTCCATGACCCTTTGTTTAGCCACGAGTCTGATAGAGAAGGAGGACTTCGATGCAAAAGATCAAATGGAACGCTATGTCAAGTGGTATAAAGAAGGCTACTTGAGCAGTCGTGGTAGTTGCTTTGATATCGGGAACACGGTTCGTGATGCTTTACACCGGTTTTTAGATACTGGTGAGCCTTTCAGTGGTTCATCTGACCAGTGGAGTGCTGGCAATGGTTCCATTATGAGGTTGGCACCAATCCCCCTTTTTTGGTCTCACGATATGGAGGAAGTTATTTATTTTTCCGGTGAGAGTTCGCGCACTACTCATCAGGCAGCGGAGGCGGTGGATGCTTGCCACTATTTCGGTGCACTCATCGCAGCTGTGGCGAATGGTACTCCGAAAGACACTCTCTTATCAAGGGAATTTACCAGTTTTGTAGAAGAAAAGCTCGGGAGGGAGTTGAGGGGAAAAATAAAAGATGTTGCTGAAGGCTCCTTTAAATATCGTGTTCCCCCTGAAATAAATGGGAAGGGTTACGTGGTATCTTCCTTGGAAGCTGCTCTTTGGGCATTTTATCTCACGGATAATTTCCGTGATGGTTTGTTGATGGTGGTGAACCTTGGGGAAGATTCCGATACGACGGGGGCCATTTATGGTCAGTTAGCCGGAGCGTATTATGGGATAGATGCGATACCTTCTGTTTGGTGTGAAAAACTAGTGGAGAGGGAACTCATTGAGTCTTTCGCTGAGAAACTTTTTGATCTGCAGGAAAAAAAGTTTGATGTTGCTTTCAAGGGTACCACATGTGAATACGAAGTTTTCTTTAATGAACAAGACCAGCAGTTTTATAAAATGGATTTTAACTGCACCATTGATGTTTTTCTGGAAGGTGAGTGGGTTAAAGGTTATTTTAAGAATGCATATATTGGTACTGGTTATAACTGGAGAATTCACTTACCACATAAAGGTTTTGCGATTGAAGTTCCTGAAGGGACAAAAATACGTTTGAGTAAAGAATTCCTTGAAGGGTTACCTATGAAAAATCCCACATGTCTCGGTGGAAAAAAAGAGTATGAGTTATTTTGTCGGGGAAAAAAAAGAATAGAAGCAACCAAGCGATTGAGGATGGAGCCGTTCTAAAATAATGATAATTACTTTATTCATAGAGTAGTAAATTACTAATCGTTTATATTTTTAAGTGTTAGATTGGAGGTACTTTACAATGTTTAGTGAAGAATTGTATCAGAAATATGTGGATTTTTTGAAAGAGAATGATCCTAGCAGAAGGCCTCATATTTTATATGAGCATTACGATTATTCAGGGAGCAGAGCGCACCTTGCTAGATGTTTAGTTCTTTATTTTCACAAAACCAATCCTGAATTTATTAATGATGCCATCGCTATGTTGGAATCCGCAGTGGAGCTTGCTTTGGAGGAGAGGGACGAGGACGGAAAGTTAGATGTGGATAGTATCGTGTGGGCATACAAAGATATATCTACGTGGTATGGAACTTATACAGAAAATCGTGAACAGTGTTTAATTTCTGCCAACAAGGGGATTGAAGTCCTGAAAAACGTCAGTGATAAGGAATTAGGGTTTGGTGTCCGGGGGCAGGTTTGGTTTAACCGCTGGATGGCCCTTTCTCTCCTTGGTAGGGAAGGTGAAGCGCTGGAGGAGTGCAAGGGGAAAATCCATGAGGTGGAGATTAAAAACTTGAATTGTTCTTCGAATAGTATGCTATATTATGGATATTTGTTTTTAGCTCAACGTAATGCACAAAATAATAAGTATGAAGAGGCAATTGATTATTTGTTAGCTAGTATGAAATATATTGAGTTTCAGGAAGAAACAAAAGAGAAAGGGTTAAAGGAAATAGAAGAAATATTAAAGGAGAGGGAAAGTGACCCAGCAGAGTGCTTAAAAAAGTTAGAGAAAAAAATCGAATTGAACTCTAGTTTACATCCTGCATGGGACTTTAACTGAAGGATTTGAAGAATAGCGTTTAATGGAAATATAAATGATTGGTGTCATTTTTATTGAAAAAGGGCTGAATTGCCATTAGGGACATTATAGATAAGATAAAAGGTCTTTTATGCCTCTCCTATAAAATAAACCCATACCCGGAAGTAAGAATTGAAAAGGGTATTGGGTTTTTATTTTATTTTTAAAAAGGGGATGGTGTTTATGGTAAAAAGTGTAGATGTGGATAAAAAGGAGTTAAAGGTGTATGAGGGGATGAGGTTGAGGGTATGGAGGAAGTATTTTAATAAAAAACATGGCCACATGCCGTTGGAGTTTGTTGTTGTAAGTACTAAACACCCTAATTTCCTTGTATTAAAAGTAGAATCTAATAGTCTCTCTTATTTTGAAACCATTCATAAAAATGATTTCCCTAAATTGACAAATGAATACCAAATTCTCCAATTCTAAACTTTATTAAATTTGGAATTCCTTGATTTTACACAAGGAATTCCTTTCCCCCTAATCTTTAACATAAATAGTGAATAGTAATGTCTTGGATTTTGTAAGTTGCAGGATTTTCAAAGATAAAAGTCCATTTATCTGTGTGTGGTGTAATAAACGAGAAGATTATAAAAATAACTTGTCTGAGTTCCTACAATACACTGAGATAGTTAATGCTGTACTGTAATGGGAAACAGACACCGGAAAAGGAGTGGTTGAAATGAAGAAAAAATCATTAATGGTGTTGGAGGATTTTCATCAAAAGGATATTAAGGTAGGAGATCGTGTCCCAAGGTTTGAGGGAAGCTATGAGATCCTTGATATGAACTACAGTAATGAGCATGGGGAATTCATTTTATGTGAATACATCCCAGGTGATGATTTCGGTGACGTGGATGTAACCCCTGATTTCGAAGCTTATGGGATGCCTGCAAAACCGTTAAACCCTTATGAGATATTGGGTACAATTAGTGTACCAGGTTACCGGAATTTAATGGCGGGGATTGGATTTTTCATAAAGAATACTCAAACAGGAGTGACGGAGGGGGTTTCCTTTCAAGAAGCATTCGACCGTATTTTTAACGAAGGGGCAATAAATGCCACTGCGAGCAAAAGCAGAACGGGAGTATTTCATTCCAAATTAATTGACTCAACGGACGAACTGCCGTCATTTGATAGCCATTTCTGGAAAATTCCTGCTTATTTCCCCACTGGAGAGTTATTTGCTCCACTTACGAAGCGGGCGGAGTACGAATTAAAGAAAGGGTTGAAAATCGCGGTTAGAAGTTTATCTCAAGATGTAGGTTCCCAATTTCGTTACAAAAAAGAAATATCCTCCGAGAGTATAAGAGAACTTAAACGTCTCATTCAAAAATCTGAAAAAATAACCGTACTAACAGGAGCTGGTATAAGTACCTTAAGCGGTGTCCCAGACTATCGTTCCTCTGTTATGGGGATGTGGGAAAAAAATCCTGCTATCCTAGAGCAATTAAATGAAAGGACCTTTCAAGATTCCCCGGAAAAATTTTGGTCTGCTGTATACAAATTGCTGGAAACTACGTTAACTGGTGTAATGCCTTTTCAGAATCATGAAAGCCTGCTAGCAGCATTGGATGGTATTCCGACAAACAGTGCCCACCGTTTTTTGAAAAAGTTAGAAAAAGAATTTGGTAAAGACGTTACTGTCATTACACAAAACGTAGATGGATTGCATCAAAGTACAGGGAATGAGAGAGTCATAGAATTTCACGGAAATATTCGTCAGTGCATTTGTCCACGCTGTGACACCATTTTTAATCTGACGGATGTGTTGAAGAAAGTGGAAAACAAGGTGTCTGCTCCAACCTGTAGATGTGGTACGGTACTAAGACCAAATGTGGTGTTCTTTGAAGATGCTGTGAAAGATCTGAATTCTTCACGAAAAGCCGTGGAAGGGTCTGATTTACTATTGGTGGTTGGTACTTCTCTACAAGTATACCCATTCAATCAATTGCCATATTTTAAAAAGAAAGAAGCTAAGGTAGTGTACTTGAACGGAGAAGTAGAAGGAAATAGGGAAGAGCAGTTTGATCTGACTATTGAAGGAGATATTTTAAACGCCTTTTGGCAGTTAGAAAAATCATTGGAATCCCAAAAAGGAACCCATTGAATGGTGTAAAAGAAGACAAAGGTGTCCCTCCTGGTTATTTCTACTACGTGGATTGTGCCTGAAACTGGAACATAGTAATAATAGAATCCTTATCTTCCAAGAATTCTATTATTGGCTATGAGTTTGAGATCTGAGAAATGGTGTTTGGGTTTTAGCAGCGTCATTCATTGATGAGGGATTTGTTAGATTTGAGCGAACTACAGAGAAATTAATGAGCTGATAAACGAAGACTTTAGGTTAGTGTGTATATAGAAGTAATGTGAAGCCCGAATGTCAGGTAATAGGAGCAAGTAGGATAAAAGGAGAGGAGAATCAGGTTGTAGTGTCGCAAGCTGGTTATGAACGAAGCGACAGAAGAGATGCTGTGTGCCGAACTAGTGTCGCATCCTCCAAGGAGGATGCGACAAAAGAGATGCCGTGAACCGAACTAGTGTCGCATCCTCCAAGGGGGAAGCGACAAAAGAGATGCTGTGTCCCGCCCTAATGTCGCATCCTGAGGGAGGAAGCGACAAAAGAGATGCTGTGTGGCGAGCTAATGTCGCATCCTCCAAGGAGGAAGCGACAAAAGAGATGCCGAGTGGCAATCTAATGTCGCATCCTAAAGGAGGAAGCGACAAAAGAGATGCCGTGTCCCGCCCTAATGTCGCATCCTCAAGGAGGAAGCGACAAAAGAGTAGCTGAGTACCGAATTAATGTCGCATCCTTAAGGAGGAAGCGACAAAAGAGATGCTGAGCCCCGAACTAGTGTCGCATCCTCGTTCCGAAGGTAACAAAAGGAGAGACAAATCATGTTCTAATGTCGCCAAACCGAATCAAAGGGGACCTAATTTCTAGGTCCCCGTAATGTTTCTGTTCCTATTTCTATTAAGGCTATTCGGCTAGAGGAACTGCTCTTTTTCTTTTGAAAAATAGCATGAATCCTCCTAATAAGCTAATAAGAATACCGGCTATTAGCATGTTGTACGAATTGGTTGCTGTGTCTGGGAGTTTTGCCAATTCTGTATCTTTATCTTCTGTGTTATTTTTTGTTGGTGGTTCTGCAATTACTTCGATTTTTTTATCTTTGACGATAACCGTACGGGTGACTTCTCCTTTGTTACCTTCACTATCGTACACGGTATAGATAAGGGTATACTCGCCAGGTGAATGGACATCCACTTCCCCTGTCACTTCCACTTGATCTGTTAGGTTACCGTCTAGGTTATCTACGGCGGAGTAGCCAGGTTCTACAAAGGGACTTCCCACATCAAGCGAAAGTGGGTTAGCTCCATCAAGTGTAATGATTGGTGCGGTTGTATCGACAACTCTAACTACCCTCGTGGCATCACCTTCATTTCCAGCATTATCAGTCACTGTATAAACGAGTGAATATTCCCCAATTTCATTGATATTTACGGAACCTGATACGACAACCGCGTCTGTTAGGTCTCCATCCAGATCATCATTTGCAGTAAAGCCTGGCTCCACATAAGTGCTACCTAATTCAAGTGTTAACGGGTTTTGGCCATTTAATGTAATTACTGGTGGTACCACATCCGCTACAAATTGAGATCGAGATAAAGCAAGAATAGTTTCTATAGATTCATCATTTTCTTCTGACATGCCCATTACAGAAAGTTCATAAGTATCTTCATCGTCTTTTTCTAATAAACCAGTTACAGTAAATTCATAAGTCTCCTCAGTCGTCAAGCCATCTATAACAAAAGTAGTGGTGTTCGAATCAACTTCAGTGATTTCTTCACCATCCTGATAGATTTTATATCCTGTAACCTCTCCGAATACTGCTGGCCAGTCTAGCTGAACACTTCCTGTTTCATTGGTTAAGCTTGTTGTAAGTTGAGGAAGAGGAACTTCAACTGTGGCAAAGTAATTTTCACCAGTCTTCAAGTCTAGAGAATAAGATCCTTGTTCCCATACATTATCATTTATGTATGTGAAAACTTCAGTTACCCCAGCTTGCGGATTAGTTGTGTTTTCTCCAAGCGAACTGAGCAGGGGATTAATCATTTCTTCAAAATAAACTTGAAGTTTATGGAACTTATCAAAGAAACTATGATCCATTTTATTGTAATACCCGAAAATGGTCGATGTGGAGTCGGCTGCTTTCCAACCTACCCCAGGGTAATCATGTTCCTCATCATATAAGCTACCGAATACGTAATCAAAATCATAAAATAACACATTGCTTTTAGGATTTGTTTCGCTTACAAAAACATGAGTATAACCATCTACCCTTTCGCTATTTTCGTCTAATATTCCAAGTGATACTAGAACTCGATTAGGCTCCATTGGGTCGATAAGCAAATCAGTAAACGTTGCATCTACAGGAACTTGTGATGGTCGTCCTTTTTCAGTGTAAAAATCATAAAATGTACCCCCATCCTGTGATTGCGTATATTCAGGAACCCAGTATACAATAGTATCGTCGTCTAGAGGTGATTCAATAAATCCCCCAACAGTAGATGCAGGGTCCACAGGTACAAAAATATTAGAATAAGCATCTACTTCAGTTAAAGTTGTTGAACCGTCCACTTCTTGTAAAAAAAAATTTTCATTTTCCGCCAATAATCCTCTAAAAGCTGCACTACACCCTGAGATAAGTATTGATAAAACTACAAGTAAAGCAATTGCAAATCGAGCTGAACGTACATTAATTCTCCCTGACACATGGAATTCCCCTTTCACTATAGTGAATATTATCAAACCTACTTTAGTTTACTAAAGTATCAGAAAATTGTCTATATTTTATTTTTTATGTCGAAAATATCGAACAAAAACGGTCCTAATTTACTGGTTTTGTATGTTTTTGTAATGAGGTCAGAGAAGGGTCCTGGGACCTGTATACTGTACCGTCTAACCCCATAAAATTATACCTTCGTATAATATGATATTCACTTCCCAGTTGATAGGGTATAAATGTGTCTGTTTTGCATTACATAAAGGTAGTCTTGGAAATGGACAGACAAAATCTTATTTAGAAAGGGGAAATGAAATGAAAAGGATTTGGAGTAATAGACTTCTAGTCTTTCTGCTAGCCTTCACACTTATTTTTTCAGGGGGAATGTCTAGTTGGAGTCTTGTACAAGCAGAGGGGGACGGCACTACGCCTGAAAATCCAATTCTGATCGAGACGCCGGAGCAGTTAGATGATATTCGTGATGAATTGAATCTTCACTATAAGCTAAATGCTGATATTGATTTAGAAGATTATATTGCAGATGAATATCCTGATGACGGGTGGGAACCGATAGGTGAGTCAGGTGCACGTTTTACAGGAAGTTTTGTAGGTGGAACGGATCCATCTGGAAATCTTTATACGATAAGTGGTCTATCGATCGATCGGCCTGATGAAGATAACGTTGGTTTGTTTGGTGATGCGAGTGGTGCTGTATTTAAAAACATTCTTATCACGAATGCTACCGTCATAGGGAAAGATAATGTAGGGATCCTAGTTGGTAGTGTTTTATCTGATTCTGAAATTAGTTATATAGAAATATCGGGGACTGTAGAAGGAGAAAACAACACAGGTGGACTTGTAGGGTGGATGAGAAACACTGATCTCAGTTCTTCTAAATCATCCGGCTCTGTTGTAGGAGCAGAAGATGGAGATTACACAGGTGGTCTCGTTGGTCGGAGTTCGAATAATAGTAATATAACTAATTCCTTTTCCGATAGTACGGTTAATGGACATAACGGTGTTGGAGGATTAGTAGGTTCGTTCGGTGGTAACGAGGCTGTGTTAAGTAATTCTTCGGCAGTCGGAAATGTTTCAGGGCACAGAGGTGTAGGTGGTTTAGTTGGCTTTAGTAATTATGCAACCTTTGTAGAATCATTTGCTTCAGGTGATGTGACGAGTACTAATCAGTACGCTGGCGGTTTACTTGGATGGGGACAACATACCGTTACAGTGGAAAAATCTAGTGCAACGGGAGATGTCCAGGGTGGAAATGCAACAGGTGGATTAGTAGGTTCTATACAAAATGAGAATGTTATTTCGGAAAGCTTTGCAACTGGAGATGTTACAACCACAGGTTCTAATGTGGGGGGATTAGTAGGGTCTTCAACCTCCGCTGATGGGAATAACCTCATTATTAATACTTATGCTACCGGAGATGTGGATGGACCAAATCATCATGCTGGTGGATTAATGGGAACTGCAAATAACGTAGAAATTATTAATTCATTTGCACTTGGAAAAGTAACGGGCAATATGGATCTAGGTGGATTAGTAGGGAACCCTGTTTCAGAAACCACTGAAAACTCCTACTGGAATGTCACAGTCAATGACGACCCAAATCTAGACAATGGTGTTGGTGAGGGTATAACAGAAGCTGAACTACAAGACCCAGATACGTTCACTGATTGGGATAATGCTGTTTGGGGATTATACGATGGTGAATATCCATATCTTCGTTTTACGAATCCAGTGGTAAGCTTGGATATTGGCCATAATTATTATAAAGGCCCATTCGATTCATTTGTTATGATGCCTGGGGAAATGGTATACGTGTCCGCTGTAGTTGCAGAATATGAGGATGGAGCAACGAGAGATGTCACTGACTATGCAGTGGTTACTACTAGCGACGCCAGTGTACTCTCAGTTGATCCTGCGAATCCAAATCGAGTGGTTGCAAACGACTATGGTGACGCTCAAATAGTCGTGGAGTATAGACAAAAATCGGAAACTTTATATGTTACTGTCGCAAATTATAACCGTCTTATCCTTCCGGGGGAGTTGGGATTCTTCCTTCCAGGAGAAGTGTTATGGATCGAGGGAACATCAACTTACTTGACTGTTCCTGATGGATATTATGAAGATGGGGATATCTTTGCTGACGTATTGGAGGATACGGAGATACCTGAACATGAAGAACACCTTCCTGCAGGAGATGTAATAGATTTTACTATTACCATGTACAATGATGATGTATTTAATCCTATCATTCATTCTGTCGAACCAGCCATTATTGACTATCAGGATTTCTATATTCTGCAAATGGGCTACGACAGCGATGAGTATGACGCTGACGACGTGGATATATATTACTACAATGAGGACGATGAGGAGTGGGTAGCCCAAGATGCAACAGTTGATGAAGCAGCAGGGACGCTCACATTAGAGGTTGATTCATTCTCCACATACGGAATTTTTGCCAAAGTTGAAGATGATGATGGAGACGATGACAACGGTGATGGCGAAGATAATGGCGATCAAGGTGATAGAAACGGAGAAGGCGACGACGGTGATGATTCAATTGACGATGATGGAGAATCAAGCACTGGGGATGATGATTCTACAGAAGATGATGCAGACGAGACAGAAGAGGAGTCGACGGAAGAGGAAACACCTGCCTCAGGTGACGACGACGAGAAACTGCCGTCAACAGCTACCAATGTTTATAACTATCTGATCGCTGGTTTCCTCCTCCTAATTACAGGAGTGTTCCTTTATGTTTTTGCCAGAAAAAGAAGGTTGGCAAGCCAATAGACATTAATAAACAACACCAAGTAAAATGACGTGCAGTAAGTTGCGCGTCATTTTATTTTATTTATTTGTCCCTTATCTTTTACGTTGCCTTCTCTAGGGAGGGAACCCTACTAAGCAACATCTTGTTTACTTATTAAACATGTGATAAGTGGATAATAGGCATGGTAAAACAGGTTCTAATGTCCCATCCTAAAGGAGGAAGCGACAAAAGAGAGGCCGTGAACTGAACTAATGTCGCATCCTCTAAGGAGGAAGCGACAAAAGAGAGGCCGTGAACTGAACTAATGTCGCATCCTCAAGGAGGAAGCGACAAAAGAGAAGCGGTGTGGCAATCTAATGTCGCATCCTAAAGGAGGAAGCGACAAAAGAGAGGCCGTGAACTGAACTAATGTCGCATCCTCAAGGAGGAAGCGACAAAAGAGAGGCGGTGAACCGAACTAATGTCGCATCCTCAAAGGAGGAAGCGACAAAAGAGATGCTGAGCCCCGATCTAATGTCGCATCCTGAAGGAGGAAGCGACAAAAGAGATGCTGTGTGGCAATCTAATGTCGCATCCTCAGGGAGGAAGCGACAAAAGAGATGCTGAGCCCCGAGCTAATGTCGCATCCTAAAGGAGGAAGCGACAAAAGAGATGCTGTGTGGCAATCTAATATCGCATCCTGAAGGAGGAAGCGACAAAAGAGAGGCCGTGCACCGAACTAATGTCGCATCCTCCAAGGAGGAAGCGACAAAAGAGATGCTGTGGAACAAATTATTGTCGCATCCTAAAGGAGGAAGCGACAAAAGAGAGGCCGTGAACCGAATTATTGTCGCCTCCTCCAAGGAGGAAGCGACAAAAGAGATGCTGTGTGGCAATCTAATGTCGCATCCTCTAAGGAGGAAGCGACAAAAGAGATGCTGTGAACCGAATTATTGTCGCATCCTAAAGGAGGAAGCGACAAAGGAGATGCTGTGCACCTTCCTAATGTCGCATCCTGAAGGAGGAAGCGACAAAAGAGATGCCGTGAACCTCCCTAATGTCGCATCCTCAAAGGAGGAAGCGACAAAAGAGATGCCGTGCACCAAACTAATGTCGCATCCTAAAGGAGGAAGCGACAAAAGAGATGCCGTGAACCGAACTAATGTCGCATCCTAAAGGAGGAAGCGACAAAAGAGATGCTGAGCCCCGCCCTATTGTCGCATCCCCCAAGGAGGAAGCGACAAAAGAGATGCTGTGGAACGAATTATTGTCGCATCCTAAAGGAGGAAGCGACAAAAGAGGTGCTGTGTACCGAACTAATGTCGCATCCTCAAGGAGGAAGCGACAAAAGAGATGCTGTGTGGCAATCTAATGTCGCATCCTAAAGGAGGAAGCGACAAAAGAGATGCTGTGTGGCAATCTAATGTCGCATCCTGAAGGAGGAAGCGACAAAAGAGATGCTGTGTGGCAATCTAATGTCGCATCCTCTAAGGAGGAAGCGACAAAAGAGATGCTGTGGAACGAACTATTGTCGCATCCTGAAGGAGGAAGCGACAAAAGAGATGCTGAGCCCCGCCCTATTGTCGCATCCCCCAAGGAGGAAGCGACAAAAGAGATGTTGTGAACCGAACTAATGTCGCATCCTAAAGGAGGAAGCGACAAAAGAGATGCTGTGGAACGAATTATTGTCGCATCCTAAAGGAGGAAGCGACAAAAGAGTATCCGTGTACCGCCCTAATGTCGCCAACTGTTTCCGAAGAGGACAATAGGAGCTGCCCATCAGGTTCTATTGTCCACAAAACCTTTTTTAAGTGAACAACAGGAACAGCAAATCAGTAAAACACGGCAATTCCCTTGCAAATGCCCAATAAAGAAACCATAATTAATAAAAAGATATCTCTAAACCTCTAATTCTCAAAATCCAAAATTCCAAATACCCAAAAATCCAAATCCCTCAAACTGCTAAACTACTAAACTGCCGTAAAATACCAAAAATACCCAACACCTATTACCCAAATGTCCTATTACCCAAATGCCCGAAACCCAAGTACCCGAAACCAAAATACCAAAATACCAAAATACCAAAATACCAAAATACCAAAATACCAAAATACCCAAATACCCAAAATACCCAAAATCCAAATACCCACCTTCCCACCCCACCAACCCTCCACCCCCCATCACCCTATGCAAAGTCTGAAACAGGAGTTTTTGTTTTCTCAGAAGGTCACCTTAAGATTTTGTCAGTCAATTTATGACTTTCAAGCTTGTTTTTATGACTAATATGACCTTTTCAAGACATATTTATCGAATATACAATATAAGCATAGGTATAAAGTAAGAAACTTGGAACGGGTATTGTTTACTTATTTTGTAAAATCCGTTTCATACTACATAGGAACAAGTACCTTGCACCGCTATGGTATGGGGAGAGCCTGATTGATTCCTAGCGAATGGGATTGAGTCAAAGGGTGTGTCCTATTTTTCCAAATGATGCTATCGGTGTGCATCTATGAAATCCAATGAGGGGGCGTTGTGACTAGTTAAGCACTAGTTCTGCTGGAGGCTTCCGTACGTGGATTTAATTCGGTGTGTAGTTGTCACTTCGGAGTTTCATGATGGACAGCTGGATAGCGGGAGCATTTGTAACGGTTAGTTGTTATTTATAGTGAAGGGAGAGGTTAGACAGTGAAAACGATCTTAGTCATGGGAGCAACAGGTCAACAAGGAGGTGCGGTTACGAGGCATCTGCTGGGGAGAGGGTGGAATGTTCGGGCCACAACTCGAAATCCTGATGGGAAGGCGGCGCAAAAGTTACGTCAGGAAGGTGTCGAAGTGGTAACTTGTGATATGGAAGATATAAATCAACTGGAAACGGCTATGGATGGTGTATATGGTGTTTTTTCCGTACAGAATTTTTGGGAGAAAGGAATTGGGTATGAAGGGGAGGTGCGACAGGGGAAAAATGTAGCAGATGCCGCTAAAAAAAGTGGTGTTAAGCATCTGTTATTTTCTTCTGTAGTCAATTGTGACAATGCCCCTGAATTAGAGCACTGGACTTCCAAATGGGAAGTTGAGAAATATATCAATTCTCTTGAAATCCCACGAACTTTTTTACGCACCGTGTTTTTTATGGATAATTTTGCTATTCCGAAGACAGGGAAACTGACGGTCCCGGTCATGCGAGGGGCGTTGGGAAAAACGACGAAATTGCACATGATTGCGGTTGATGATATTGGTTATTTTGCTGGTGAGATATTTGATAAACCAGAAGAATATTTGGGAGAGATCGTCGATATTGCTGGTGATGCACTCACTGCTGATGAAGTGAGCCAGTTGTGGCAAGAGGTAACAGGTGAAAAGGCGCCTTCTTTCAAGATGCCATTCTGGGTTCTTAAAATAATGAATGCGGAAATGGCCCGCCAATTCAAATGGAATGATCAAGTTGGATGGACGGTCAAACCGAAAGAGGTAAAAGAAAAGCATCCTGAACTTAAGGATTTTCGTACGTGGCTAGAGGAGAACAAGGACCGTTTAGGATAGGGATAAAGCGGTGAAATAAAGGACTGACAATCAAACCAAACCAAACCAAATCAAACCAAACCAAACTAGTTATAGTTCATTAGGAGTTCTGATGTAATCATAAGGGGGAAAAATATAGTGGGAGTTAAATTGATAAAAATTTCTGTTGTTTATTTTGTGATTGGGGTCCTTCTTGGCTACCATATGTCCATGGCAAGTGACTATAGTTTGACACCGGTTCACGCGCATGTGAATTTATTAGGTTGGACATCCATGACGTTAGCGGGGATCTTGTATGTGATGTTTCCAAAAGCAGAACAAAGTTTGTCCGGAAAAATTCATTTTTGGCTGCACAATATTGGGTTGCCGTTGATGATGCTAGGTATATTTTTAGCCATCTCAGGAGTTGTTAGTGGAATTGTGCCACTTATGATTATCATTGGTAGTAATGTCGTCGTACTTGCAGTGCTTGTTTTTGCCTTCAATGTGTTTAAAAATGTCAAGGCATAAAACTAGCGGCTCAATATGTGCATCGCACTACTAGGGAAGTTTCGTAATAGAATTTATTCTTGATTCATAGTTTTGAAAATAATAGAAAGAGGACCACTTTAAAAATCGGTGCTCCTCTTTTTACTATTATTGAATAGATACAACATTCCCATCGGGATAATCGGGTCCACTACATTCTATTAATTAGTTTTTCCCGTAGTGGTCTAAGGATTGTAGATCATGTTGGTTTTCTTATGGTAAGTTTAATTTGTGTGGGCGATGGTAATGCCCACTGTGATAGGGGAACTCTCATCTGAAAATATATTGAATGATATGGTTGAATCGGAATTACTTATGACTAGACTATTCATGCCTTCCATTCTCAGTTCGCTATTTTTCTCATATCCATGTGCATCTGTAAAGTTCAAAAACATATCAAACAATTCATCTACTGTCACGGATTCGGTAAAGTAGGTGATGCTAATTGAATCTGTGTCGCCATCGCTAAGTTCCATTGAGCTATAGATTTGGTACTCACTTGGAAAAGGAATTTCTGAAGGGAATCTTTCTGGTAATTTTGTGGTGGATGAACCTATGGAGAGACTTCCGCTTTCTCCATCTTCATTCTGTGTTTCAAATGTTATTCCATCTTCCTCTGTTCCAATCGTAATGCTTTCTCCGTCATTTCCTGATCCAATTGTAACACCGTCTCCATTTTCCCCTACGCCAATTGTGACACTTTCTCCATCTCCAAGTGGGATGGAAATTCCATCCTTCCCAATGCACCCACTCAACATAAGAGTGGCAAGAGACACACAAATGATAAGCATTAGTTTACCGTTTTTCACTGTTACTCCTCCCGTCATAGTAACCATCTAAAGGCTATAAGTCATTATAGCGGATGATTTGACAAGAGAATATTATACTTAAGGGTTATTTCATAGACTTTCATCTATTTATTTTGGGAGAGACTTTGGATCAAATCAGTCTCTGAACAATCTTTCCTTTTCCATCTTCATAAGTGACATCTGCCATCGCCCCATTCACGAGAACCATCTGTGGTGG
This sequence comes from Evansella tamaricis, assembly GCF_019042215.1. Taxonomy (GTDB): domain Bacteria; phylum Bacillota; class Bacilli; order Bacillales; family Salisediminibacteriaceae; genus Evansella; species Evansella tamaricis. The sequence goes on from NZ_JAHQCS010000147.1 coordinate 25,144, forward strand.
GAGATGTCCAATGTCCACATCATAGATCACAGGGATGTTAGCAGAGGCGAACGTTTTTTCCAGTGCGTCGGTCAGTTCAAAATCCTCTTCATCACGGTATCCCTCTGGTCTGCCGTAAAGAAAGCCGTTGCAATGCTCAAACCAGCCACAATGTTTCATTTGCCATAATGCACGGTAAATCTCCTCTGCATTCATCCCGCAGCTTTCAAAATACCAGATAAATCCATCCCCTTTGTACCGTTCTATGAAGGATTGAACAGGGGCATAAGGAGTCCCAATCAATGTGGAAATGGTGTCTAAGCATCCCCCAATTAATCTTCCCTGAAACTGGATAGGACCTTTCCCGCGAAGAGATTTCCACTCCACTTTTTCGGTTTTATGAAAAGGTGGAAATGATGTATCTGTAACCTCCAGCCAGTGTTTCTGATAAAAATCAAAGCTAGTTTGGCTGAATGCTTCTCCTGAAGATAGCTTCAGGACATCCAATAATTTTTTTACCGAAGGATCAATTGGATCATTCCCAAAATCGAGCATATTAGGTCCGTGCACAGAAGCGAAGTCGTGCGTTACGGTCAAGTAGAAGAGAAGAGTGCTCGTGTCGGAAAACCCCACAACCCATTTTGGGAGAGTGGGAGTGGGATTCTTCTCTGCATCCAGAACTGTTGATAAATGCTCGAGGATTTCCATGAGAAAAATACCGCCCCAAGGTGGAATGATGGTGTTAACGTCTCGGCGCTTCCAAAGTTCCATAAATTCCTTCGTTCGTTGTTCTGCATGGGAACTGACTAGTTTCTTCTCCTGCCGTACGGACTCCGTCTCCATGGTTGGAAAACCAAGTTCCCTCATCTGCCTAATGGCATTATCCAGTTTTTTCTCAAAAACCCCGGTTACGCCAGTCGATGTGGCAGTGATACCAATCACATCTCCCATTTGAAGCGCTGCAGGATATTTCATAACAACCCCTCCGAATGATAAAAATAGTATTTCTAGTATATCATCACGTAAATGGGTGAAGTCTTGAAGTTGAATTTTTTATTATGTAAAATCCCATTTCGGGAAAGCGAAAGAGGTATCCAGGGAGTATATTATCTATTTTCCATGCGGCATTGAGAAGGGGAGGGGTATAGTAGCGGCATGGTACACCGCATCGTTCCTGTTATTTTTGCATTTATGGGATCTGGGGCAAAGATAAAGGTAACTTGTCTCTGTCCCCAATTCCCCTTTCTAACTTGATTATTTTTTTACGAGGCTTGCTAAGAAAGAACTTAGTTCTTCGGTTGATTGAAAACAGAACGAATATCCGTAATGGATTGGGTCTTTCCCGTTATTTTTCCGTTTTGGGAATGCTTTAAAGGTCGATTTATGATTTATACCTAAAGATTTTTCCAGCAATTCGTCATTGCCTTCAACCGTTTCTGGGTTAAGCACAATCGTTGTTTCTATATTTGGCAACAAGTAGACGATCTCTTTTGTCTGCCTATGTGTAAATTCCACAGCTTTTTTTACCTCGTTCGTTACAGTAAAGTGATTATCAATGAAGGCTTTTTTTAAGTTTTCCATGTTTGTATCCCTTCTGAAAAATATAGTGTGAGTATCCATGAACTGGACCTTTTTATTATAACTCCTTTTCATCATTTGTCCTATCATTTAAAAGGGAGTTGGGTAAAGAATTACGCGCCTCATTAGGAAACGGGAAGAAGGAACTAAGTTCTTTATTTCGTTTCTTGAGGTGATCCATTTGGATAGTGAAAAAAAAAGGTGGATGATTGATTGGTGAAGTTTTTTTGTTAGGGAGTCTGAAGTGTCTTGTAATGATAAAAAGTAGGATAGTAGATAGTATTTTTTTCCTATATTTTCACAAATAACCATCCTTTTTTTTACAAGTTTATTATATAATTGTAATTGTGTGGCTCCATATGTTATGTAATGTGTAAAAATTAGTAGATTAGATAGGGGTATTAATCGCAAAACTACTGTTTTGTTTAGGTTTCGAATATTGTTCTTGATAACGAATCTTGTCAGTTGTATAATCAATAGTACATCTTTACTATGTTTACTTTACTAGGATTACGATTTAATAGTCTATTGGAGGCAGAAAATGAGCACGGAAGATCTGAAGTATATTATGAATGAAATAAAAAATCGCAGCGAAACGGAGCCTGCAATAGATCCAAAAGAAGTCTTATTATTTATTGAAGAGCAACTAAAAGAAAAACTTAGTACTGAAAGATAATAAGATTGGCATATGATTGGTTGAATGATACATAGGAGTAATGGAAGTTTACTAAAATAGTATGTATGCCAAAGATGTGAGGGAAAACTTTGAAACTATTTGATACGTTACCAAAATCGATAAAAAAAACTATTCGGTATATTAACCAGGATATTCATTCTTTAGAGAAATTATCTCTTATTGAAAAGGAGTTATTGGACCATCTTCAGAGAAGGAAAGAACAACTGGAAATGGGGTCACTAAATAGAGCCGGTTCTACTAGGGGACAATCGGAAGTTATTCGGGAAAGAAGGTACAGTGTGTAGCATTTGACTATATGTTGTGCCTTTATTTATTTTTTTATTAGGCTATATTAAAGGCTAATGTTGATTTTTTAACAGGATGATTTTTAGCGAAATTTACGACACTCCTGCGGGAAAAGCGAGTTCAGGGGAGACCCCGCAAGGTGTGAAACACCGAGGAGGCTCCCGAACCGCCCGCGGCTAAGAAGACACTGCGAAGAATGAGCAGATGTCGCACTTGTGCCCGTGGTGAAAGGGAGTGAATTTCGCAAAAATCAACATTGAACGATAACAAAGCCTTTTATTAAGGCTATGTTTAAGGATGATGTTGATTATTCAATATAGTGTTGATTGAAGTGAGCGTCTTCAAACGAAATTCAACAATAAAATATAACAGAGCCTATATTAAATAAGGAACGGTGTCCAATACACTTATAATAAGGTGGATTGGGATTAATTCTGGAACCATTCAACAGCAATTCCAAAAAATACAATTATACTTGCAATAGTAGATAAATTAAACTTAAAAGTATAGATTAATAGCCATCATAAGAGTAGAGGAGCATAACGATGTCATCCATTGAATATAAGTTTGACGGCAACAACTATGAATTAGCCACATTAAACGGCCTATTGAAACTAACAAAAAATGAAAGAGTATTGCACGTTCAACTCAAAAATGCACAGGAAGAATTGCACTGGCTAAAAAATAGTAATGAAATAATAGGTAGTATTCATGATTTTATTAAATACTGTGAACAATACAAACCCTATAGAAAATGTGAGTTTGAGGAAGATGAATGGGAAAGGCACACGAAGATTTATATTAACCTTTATTATAATTCTCCTGAAGGTGAGAAAATTCATTTAAGAAGGCAAATAGATAGTGTGCAAGGAGAAATGTCGTCGAACCGTGCAGAAAGTAAAATGAGGTTATATAATGAGTTTATTTATGGTGAAACATCCAAATCCTATAATAACAAACTCACTTTGTCAGAAATTTGCGACGATATTAACACTTGGATAACTCAATATAAAACGATTTAACAAACTTTAGGACACCAGGGGACAGTTCACATACCGCCCTCTGGTGTCTTTCTTTAAATTCTTTGAATCATTTTTTTGAGCTGGTTTCCTGTTACTTCCACGGTGAAAACCATGAGGAAGATGACTAGTATGATAAATGAGGCTTCTTCTAGTCGATACATTCGCATTGCAGAAGTGAGTTCCCAGCCAATTCCGCCAGCTCCGACCATCCCTAGTATGGTGGCATAACGAAAGTCGATCTCGAGACGAAAGATGGACCAAGACATATAAGCGGTTAATACAGTTGGTATGACACCTTGAAAGATGACTTGCATCCAGCTTGCTCCTGTTGATCTCATTGCCTCCAGTACGCCATCGTCAATTTCTTCAATGGATTGGGCAAAAACTTTTACGAGCATTCCTAAGCTATTAAATGCCAATGCTAAAATTCCCGGGAACGGTCCCATACCTACGGCAACAATAAAAATGAGCACCCATATTAATGCGGGTATTGCGCGAACAAAAGCGGCAATTCCCTTTATCATCCAAGATATCGTACGGTGTGGAGAGAGATTTTCAGCTGCTAAGAAGGATAAAAATAAGGCTAAAACAACACCGATAGACGTTCCAACGATAGCGATTTGTAATGATTCAAGGCCAGCACCAATAACTTTTTCCCAAGTGGAAAAATCTGGTGGCATCATATGTCCCACAAAGCTAAATAATTTGGACGTCCCACTAATTAGACGGCTGTAATCTAAGTTCAGCTGGATTAAACTGAAAATGAAAAATAATCCTCCAAATATTAAAATACCTGTTAAGAAGCGGTCCCGTTTTGTTTTTTTTCTCGGAGGTTCCGTTTTAGAAGGTGAAGTTATGATGTTGTTATTTATTGGCATATTTTCCTTCATAACAGTCGCATCCTTACTTTGTTAGTTAAATATTCAATTCCGATGATTAAAGTGAATATTAGCAAGATGGCCATAAAGGCATCTTTGTACTGAAATAAACTGAGGGACCGTTGCATGGCGAAGCCGATTCCCCCACCGCCAACCATTCCAATTACGGCGGCTTCCCGTATGTTTAAGTCAAATTTGTATAAAGACCATCCGACCATTCCTGGTAATACTTGGGGGACAACTGCCTGTCCAATGACTTGGATCCAGCTTGCCCCCGTAGATTGAACGGCTTCTACTGGTCCCATATCAATTTCCTCAAGTATTTCTGCAAAAGATCGTGTTAATAGACCAGTTCCACTAAGGGTTAATGCGATGGTTCCGGCAATTAGTCCTAATCCGTAGGCAGCTACTAATACGAGCACCCAGACAAGTGCTGGAATCGATTGTAAAAAGGATGCCAGTCCCCGAACAGCATATTGTAATGTGGGATGTGGGGTGAGGTTATACGCTGCTATGAATGATAGGAAAAAGGCGCTGATTGCTGAAATGACCATGGCAACAAAACTCATGTAAACAGTGTCTAAGGCAGGGCCCATGAAACCTTTAAGACTGCTGAGATTCGGCGGGAACATATCGATAAAAATAAAGCGGAAGGTTTCACCTATCCCGTTCAATAGTTTTGGAACATTGAACCCGGTGTCTATTAAGGACCAACTAAGGAATAGGGCAAACAATCCAATGATGAGTATCGTTTGTATTTTTTTTCGTTTTTGTATGTGATTGATTGATGGTTTCATTGTTTGATCACACCACTAGTTTTTTTTGATAAATATGCTGTATTTCTGAATCGGAAAGCTCGGTTGCTGAGCCATCAAAAATGATAGTTCCTTGCTGCACACCAAGTATTCTCGTTGCATAACGTTTTGCAACTTCTACTTGGTGGAGGTTGACGATGCAGGTGATGCCGTCTTCATGACAGATTTGATACAAATAATTCATGATTGTTTCTGAGGTTGTGGGGTCTAAACTGGCAATAGGTTCATCTGCTAGAATTAATGCCGGCTTTTGTGCTAATGCTCTAGCAATTGCTACACGTTGCTGCTGCCCCCCGCTTAATTCTCCTGCCCGTTTATATGCCTGATCTGTCAGCCCCACTCTTTCGAGCAAACTCCAGGCAGCTTCTTCATCTTCTTTTGAAAAAGCTCCGATGGCTCCTTTAAAACTGTTCATATATCCTAATCGACCGTGGAGAACATTTTTCAGTACACTGACTCGTTTAATTAAATGAAAACCTTGAAAAATCATTCCCATTTCACGCCGTATTTTTCTTAATTCACCCTTACTTGAGGTAGTTATCTCTTTATTTTGAAAAAGTATTGAACCGCTGGTTGGTTGTACTAATCGGTTAATAGATCGAAGTATCGTACTTTTGCCTGCCCCACTGGATCCTATGATAATGGCGAATTCTCCTTTTTTTACATTAAATGAAATATCTCTTAAAGCTGTTGTTCCATCTTTATATATTTTGGTGAGATTCTGTATTTCTAATATTTCCATTTGATGAAACCCCCAATGTAAATTTAATAACAGCAACCGGCACAACGCCGATTGCTGTCCGAATGTAGACTTGATCTAATTTAATAATTCTTCTGGACTCATACCTAGTGCTTCTGCAGTTCGTCTAACCACGTCAAATGCGCTGTCTTCCACTGGATAAAATCCGTTAATTCCACGTTCTTCAAAAAATCTTTCGTTTTCATAAGAGTAGTAAAACTCGCGAATGGCTTCTTTCAAGTCTTCAGGTAAATTGCTTCGATAGGCATCTGGTCCACGTGGAATTGGGTCAGAGCTAGCAATAATTTTAAAATCACCTTCGTTAATAACCCCTTGGTCAAGCATAGCGTCCATGACATCTGTTGCAATGGCTGCGCCGTCTGCATCACCATTAACAATAGCTAGAATAGACGCATCGTGGGAGCCTGAGAAAGTAACACTGCCAAATACGGATTCTACCTCATCATTTGTTACTCCTAAATCTTCAATTACTTTTGCTCTAGGAAAGATATGTCCGGATGTGGATGCAGGGTCAACAAATAAAAAGTCCTTTCCTTCTAAGTCAGCGATAGATTCTGCATCAGAGTCTTTTGGTACAATAATGGCACTAGTATAGTAAATTTCCTCTTCGCTTTTTCCCCCAATGGAGAAAACTTCTGCACCACTTCGCTCACTGGCAAGTACGTAGGCAAAAGGGCCAAAGAAAGCAATATCAATGTTTTCTGTGCGCATGGCTTCAATAACTGCGTTGTAATCTGTTCCTAGGAATACATCTACTTCAATTCCTAAGTGGGTAGCCAATTCTTCGGCAAATTCATTAACTCGGTCAGAAGCAGATGTTTGGTCTTCTGCAGGAATAACTCCCATATTAATTTTTTCTGGCCAATCGTTTCCAGCTACTTCTTCTTCGGCTGGATCTTCCGTTGCATCTTCGTCGTTATCTGATTGATTAGATTCTGCTGGTTGATCATTCTCTTCGCCTTGAGCTGTACCTTCTGAATCTCCACAAGCAGCTAAGACTAGTAATAATAATACTGAAAGAAATGCAAGTGAGACTTTAAAGTTCTTTAATTGCAAAAGCATGTTATACCTCCAATTAAATTTTTTATGCCAGACCCTTTCATAGATAAATATACTTGGAGAGTTTTAAAGGAAGATTAATTATGTGTAAATATTTTAGTGGATAATATATTGGAAATTTAAAGGATATGAATGGGTGGACAAGAGAGGAGGGACAGGTGCCTTAACCGGGTCTTTGCTGTGGTGAAAACAGGGTAGAAGGAGAATTTGGTTCCTGGAGGAGGTCGAATTGGTGATGAAAATAAGTAGGAAGGGGATTTCGTCCTGAAAGATACAGGACGAAACAAAATCACTTTGATTTTTTGCAGTTCGGCAGCAACTTGTAGATTTTGAATGCTTGCCTACTGGACTTCTATTAGTTTATGCCCTTTTATCACCGGATACAAATTGAAAAACTGAGATGAAGTCTTTTAAGATAGGTGATAAATATCTGCTCCGATGATAAGCAAGATAAACTGTTCTAGATAGGATTTCAGAATTTAGTGGTTTAAATATAAGCCGTTGCTCCTCCACTTCCCGCTTTACAGCAAGATTAGATAATATACTTATGCCCACATTAGACAGAACAGACTGTTTTATAATCTCTGTGGAACCAAGATCAATAGGTTTGGTTACTTTGACATCATGCTCCATCATCCATTTGTCTATTAAATTTCTTGAAGAAGAACCTGTTTCGCGAAGTAAAAAGGGTGTATCTAAAATCATTAAAAGTTGTGGCGTGATAGTCTCCATGGATGCAAAAGGATGGTCTGGGTGCATAACAAGACCTAATTCATCCTTCGATATGGGGATCGATACAAGCTCATCATCCTGGAAGTATGTATCTGTTATGATTCCAATGTCTATTTCAAATCCTTTAATTAAACTATTAATTTCAGGAGAGTTGCGACTGACAATAAGCTGAGGGTCAATATTTGGATACCTCTCCAAGAAAATACGAAGTATTTTCGGTATGAAGTTTGTGGCCGGAGTATAGCTTGATCCTATGATTACACTCCCCTTTTTCAATTGTTGATAATCTTTTAATGACTGAACAGCCCCCTCTGATAGTCTAATAATTTCTTTTGCATGGATTAATAATGTTTGCCCTGCATCTGTTAAAGAAAAAAATTTATTTGTATGCTTAAACAACGGTACCCCAGCAAACTCCTCTAGTTTCTTTAAATGAAATGTGACAGTTGGCTGCTTGCATCCAATGATATTTGCTACAGTTTCCAAATTATGATGCTTTGCAACCAATACAAAAACTTTCATCTGTTTTATATTCATTATTTAAATACTCCTCCCATCAATTAATAAAAAGTGACAATATTTTTGAGAAATATATAGATTTTTTCTATGAAACAAATAAAGTATATCAATTGTTTATTAATTAATTGTTTTCACCAAGTTAATATTCAATTTACATTCTATTGATAGTATTAAAGTAACAAAAATGTAATGGAGGTGATTTTTTGGATGAAAACTATCTCTTGGTAAACCCCAACCGTACAAATAAAGATCGAAAGATTCCTCATTCATTAGAGGAAAAGAAAGCAATGAAAAGTAGAGTTATGAGAAAAAACTTTAATAAACTTATGCCATATTTGCTTGTCTTACCTGCAATTACCTTGTTATTTATATTTGTATTGCTTCCATTGATTCTCACATTCTTATTGAGTTTTACAAATTGGAATTTAATGACAGTAGAGTTCGATTGGGTTGGAATTAAACAGTATGAGAGGTTATTTAATGATCCATTATTTTGGAAGGTTGTTAGAAATACGTTGGTCTTTACATTTTTTTCTGTACTTTTAACTTTATGTTTAGCTTTATTTTTTTCAGCGCTATTTGATCAAAAAAGAAAGGGGGGGAGTTTTTATAAGAGTTTGTTATTTGTTCCTTACATAACTCCGATGGTTCCCATGAGTATTGTATTCTTATGGCTGCTAGATCAGTATTATGGTTTATTTAATACTGTTCTGGTCGACATTGGCATAGGAAGAATCCCGTGGTTAACAGATCCACGCTGGGCAATGGTTTCGATCATATTAATCAGTGTCTGGAAAACAATAGGTTACAATACATTAATATTATTAGCGGGTTTACAGAATGTTCCCAATACAGTAAAAGAAGCTGCGCGGATGGATGGCGCAACTAGTAGGCAGGTTTTTTTACGAATTACGATGCCTCTTCTTTCACCGAATATCTTTTTTGTAGTAGTTGTTGGTATTATTACATCCTTTCAGGCTTATGACATTATATACATGATGACAAATGGAGGCCCAGCCAATAGCACAAATATGGTTTTGTACTATATGTACCAGCACGGGTTTCAATACTTTGATACAGCTTATGGTTCTGCTATTGCTGTTATCTTATTTTTAGGTTTAATTACAATTACGTTTGTCCAGCTAAAGTGGTCAAAAAAGTGGGTGCATTATTCATGACAGTTTCGCATCTAGTCAGATATACAGTTAACATTGGCTTGCTACTGATTACTCTAATAATAGCTTTTCCGTTTATATGGATGTTAATAGGGTCTATTCAAAGCTTGGAAAATGTCCGTTCTCTTTCTTTTTCTTTTGATGGTTTACAATTCAGCAACTTTTATGATGCTTGGAACGGAGCACCTTTTGGCAGATATTTTTTCAATAGCTTTTTAATAGCCGTTACTGTTTCAATTATTCAGCTAGTAATTAATATCTTTGCAGCATATGCATTTGCTAGATTGAGTTTTAAAGGGAAAAACGTCCTGTTTATTATTGTTTTATCCACGATGATGATCCCAGCTCAAGCCATATTTATACCCAATTTTATCATTATTTCTGGATTAAATTGGTACAATACGTATTTTGCTTTGATTATTCCTTTCTGTGCTAGTGCTTTTGGCATCTTTCTGATTAGACAAGCTTTTTTGCAAGTTCCAAAAGAAATAGAGGAATCTGCAATTTTGGAAGGGGCAAATCATTTACAAATTATCTATCATATGATGATCCCTTTAGCAAAGCCCACAATCATTACGTGCATTTTATTATGCTTTATTAGTCAATACAGTGACTTGTTCTGGCCATTGATTGTTACCAACTCAGAAGATATGCGCACAGTTCAGGTCGGTCTTTCTAGTTTTATGAATGATGAAGGGGGTTCAGGACCACAATGGCATATTTTAATGGCTGCATCCACCATGGTTATCATGCCTCTTGTCATTTTATTTATAATGGCACAGAAGTACATCATGAAAGGTGTACCTGGTGCTAAATAATAAAATTATATATATAAGGAGATGTTTCAATTGAAAAGCAATTGGATTGTAACTTTTATTTTACTTAGTACCTTGTTGCTGTTTACTGCATGTTCAGAAGGGAATGGGGAATCGTCAGCTGCAGAATCTAATACAAGTAATAAGGACAGTAATGACAATTCGGTATCAGAAGATAATGCGAATGATTCACCATTAGAGCTTGAGTTTTGGTATGGAAATGGTGGAGATGTAGGGGAACTAATTGTAGCTCAAGTAGAAAAATTTAACGAATCTCAAGATAACATTTATGTCAATGCAATTTTCCAAGATAATTATAATACGATAGCTGAAAAGTTACAGGCTACTGTCGTAGGTGGAAATTTACCGGATATCGTACAGTTAAATTCTCGAAACTGGCATACTTTTGGAGAGAGTGATGTTTTACTAGATTTAACAACAGTAATAGAGAATGATAATGATTTCCAGATAGATGATTTTGACAATGGATTAATCAAGGACACATTATTAAATGGTGGACAATACGGATTACCGTTTAATAGAAGTACTCCTATCCTTTATTATAATAAGGATTTATTGGATCAACTTGGATATGATAGTGAAAACCCTCTAGAGAATTGGGTTGATGTGGAAGAGATTTCAAAAGCAATTGTCGATAGTAGTGATGAGGAACGATTTGGATTTACTGCACTACTTGATGCTTGGTACTTTTATTCCTTAGCATGGAGTAACGGGGGAGAACTAGTCAATGAGGGTGGAGAAATTGTCTTTGATTCTCCTGAATCAGCAGCAGGACTTCAGTTCTGGGCAGACATGGCAGAGGCTGGTCTTATGTTACCACCAACTGCATCTGGCAGTAACTCTGGACAATTACTCGCCGAACACTTTTATGATGAAAAAGTAGGAATTTTAATGACTACAACAGGTGCACTTACATTTATTGAAATGAATACAGATTTTGAACTAGGGACTGCAATTCTACCAAAATTTGATAAACATGCTGCACCAACAGGTGGAGGTAACTTATCAATTGTAAGTAGGATTGATGAGGAAAGACAAGATGCTGCATGGGAGTTTTTAAAGTTTATGACAGATACAGAGCAAGTGATTGAGTTCTCTACAGCAACAGGTTATATCCCCTATCGGGAATCTGCATTCCAATCTGAGGAGATGCAAAAATTTTATGGGGAAACTCCAAATGCATTAACTGGATATAAGCAAATGGCGTATGTTCATTCAAGTCCTAGTGGATATGCAAATATTGAAGTGGAAATAGCGAATGCAATGGAAAGGACATTTGTTGATGATATTACCGCTTTAGAGGCATTGCAAGAAGCGGCAAACACAATGAGAAGTCGTATTCAGTAAAATAAATTCGAGGAAAAAGAAGCGGCAGGCTCGCTGTGGATTGGCGAATTAATATTATCGAATTTAATTTACAAGAATAAAAGGAGAAATAAAGGGCATTGTTCATCGCAATGCCCTTCCTTCTACCTTTCCTACAATGAAATGTAAACTTTTTGATAAATATATATCATAGATGTTGTCCAGGTGAATGTATATACAATAAAACAAAATATAATCGCTAAAGGAGTTACTTAACGTTGAGACAAGCAGATACATGGTATGAAACGTTTCGGGAATATAAAAATAAGGGAAATATAACATTTTTCTCAAGTCAAAGTCCCTATATAGATGTATCTATTAATGACTTTCATCTTTACTCTCATTGGATGGGACCTAAAGAAACAATGAGAGCCCATCAATGGTCTGGGGATGTGTTAGTGAAAATGATGGTGAGTGACATTTCTGTGCAGGGAGATACAGGAGAGAGGTACTACGACCCTGACAAACGAAGAATTAAAGGACAAGTCATAGATTCAAGCAATAACGTTGTTGATATTGGCTTTCCGGTTCTCCTGCAAAAGCTATCTGGAGAAGGTGTTTCCTTAAAAACGGGGGAATGGATTGAAGCTAACTGGCATTCGCCAATCTTAATCTACCCTTTAGATGTAAATAAGTCGTTAAAGGATTGGGGACAGTGGACAACATTTTTACAAAAGGATACATGCCCAATGTGTCTTTATCCACGTAAAGATTTTTTGATTGCTGAATTGTCTGTTTCCAAACTTTATTTAAGTCCAAATCAACGCTGGTTAGGGTATGTATATGCGGTATTTAATGACCATAAAACGGATCTACATCAATTGAACCTAGCAGATAATGTCCGTTTTTATGAAGATGCTATGACAGCACTAAAAGCTGTAAATAAGGCTTTTCATCCTGAAAAAATGAATATCGATAATTTAGGAAATAAAATACCACATTTACACTGGCACATTATCCCTAGGTATGCAGGTGATGAAAATTGGCGAAATCCAACTTGGGCTGATTGGTATGAAGGAAAGCATTCTCACCTATCTAGAGAGCAATATAAAACGATCATGAGTGCCATAAAAGCTTTTTTATAACTGAAATAAAGAATAGAATCTAGCATTTTATTGTGAAGTATTTTGAAATATGAGGAGTTTATTCTTAATTTGTTGTTGTTGTGCAATTGATTCCCGTTCAACCTAGAGGAGGATATATAGAATGAATGGTTTGATCATTGATCTTGATGGCACTGTTTATAGTGGTAACACACTTATTCCTGGAGCGAGAGAATTTATCGAATCCATACAGATTCAAAAAATACCATATCTGTTTGTAACTAATAATTCGTACCGAAATCCAGAAGATATTGCTGGAAAATTAATAGATTTAGGAATTAACGCAAAGAAAGAAGATATATATACATCTTCTCTAGCTACAGTAGAATATATTAAACATAAACTGGACAAGAAGAGAATCTCAGTTATTGGGGGAGAGCGTTTAAAGGAAGCATTTCAAGAAGCAGGCTACACCTTATCTAATCTGGAGCAAACGGAAGTTATCATTCAAGGGGTAGATCCATCCTTTACCTATGAAACATTAGAGAAATGTGTTAATAGATTGCTTGCAGGTGCAGACTATATTTTAACTAATCCAGATCTACTTATTCCAATAGAGGGAGGATTTAGTCCAGGCGCGGGCTCCATAGCTGCAGCGATACAATCTGCCAGCCAGGTGAAACCCAAAATCATAGGGAAACCATCCTCCATAATAATGGAGTATGCTATAAAAAAGCTCGGTTTACCTAACGAAAAAGTGATTGTAGTTGGTGACAATCTATTAACTGATATGCATGCAGGTTATAAAGCAAAGTGTCAAACGGCATGGATAATGACTGGTCTTGCACCACAACAAAAGGAACAGGGGATTCTAGAGAAACAGGCATTTCAACCTGATTTTATTTGTGAAAACTTAAAAACATTTTTAATAGAATTAGAAGCCGTAGGTGTCTTGGCAAAACAGGGTCCAGGAAAAAAACATCAATATGCTAAATAGTGCAAGATATCCAATATTACAAAACAATATAATCCGTTATAGTAGTTTCAAAAGAAAGGATAGATATGATAAAGCGTACAGTCTTACTTTGGTGTCTTATTATTTCAATTTTTATGTCAGCGATAAATGTTATGATTTTATCCACTTCGGCTTCACAAATAGCCGACGATTTAGAAGCGCTTTCCTCTGTTAATTTAATCTTTACCGCTTATTTATTGACACAAGCTATAGCAATTCCACTTTTTGGAAAACTGTCTGACATAATAGGACGTAAATTGATGATGGTAGTAGGAATAGGATTCTTTTTAATAGGCACCATTTTTTCTGGATTCTCAGATAGTATAGGAACACTTGTCGTTTGGCGAATGATCCAAGGGATTGGAGGAGGGGCCATTCAACCAGTTGCGATGATCATTATTTCAGATGTATACGATGGGGATCACAGAGCTAAAATACAGGGAAATGTATCTTCTGTTTGGGCATTAGCATCCATCATGGGACCAATTTTAGGTGGCTTTCTTATCGAATATTTTCATTGGAGTTGGATTTTCTGGATTAATATTCCTTTTGGGATACTGGCTTTACTGGGAATCTCTCTCTTTTATGAAGAGAATAGGGTACAAAAAAAAGTAGAAGTTGATTTTAGGGGAATGCTGTACCTTAGTATTGGCATTGCAACTTTCATTTTGTTCCTGACAAAAGGAGGGGAGACTTGGACTTTTTTTTCTGGACCGAGTATTTTATCCCTTATACTTCTTGTTGTGGTGTTTAGTATATTTTTAAGGGAAGAAAATCACGCAAATAATCCCATAATTCCATTATATATATGGAAGGATCCAATAGCTGTTTTAGCGTTTTTTGGTACTTTTTGTGTTGGGATCATTATGATTAGCGTCATTGTCTTTTTCCCTTTCTATTTATCTGAGGTGAAAAATATTTCTCCTTCGATTTCTGGATGGGGAGTAAGTATCATGTCTATTAGCTGGGCAATTAGTGCTGCTGTTTTTGGAAAAATAATATATCGGCTGGGAATCCTATCTGCCTGTTTAATAGGAAGTGTTTTTATAACCGTTGGCATAACTCAAGTATTAACATTAGATCTGTCGTTCATGTTTATTGGAACCGGTATTATAGGCTTAGGGATTGGTACTCTTACGATATCTTTCATCACCTTAATTCAGCATCGATTTTCAATGTCTCAGAGAGGTATCGCCATTTCCCTCCTGGATTTTCTAAGAGTATTAGGAAGCACAGTAGGAACAGCATTGGTGGGACTTTTACTTTAAATATTGGATTCTCTAAAAAATGTGGTGAGGGCTCTGTGAAGGGGGAAGTTCACTAAGAGCGTGGAAGAGGACAATAGAAATGGATTCGCTGCTCCAATCCACTTAGGTATCGTTCGAGTACGATAGAAACCTAGGAGCAGCATCGCATTTCCACTAGAAGGCTCTCCACTACCCTAAGCTCGTGACCAAGGCATTTGCGCTTTTCTTACAATAATCTAGTCAAGCCAATGTTTGAATTCTTCTTTTTCTTCTTCTGTTAAAAGTCCCAGTTCCTTTTTTGCTTGAAAAACAAAGATATCGTCATTGGAAGAAAAATGATTAAACCTTGACCAGATTTTTTGATTTAGTTTATGAAATTCATGTATATGCTCAGTTAGCTTATAGTAAGGTAAATTTCCATTTTTCCATTCTATAAAATGCTCATACAGTGGCTGAAGGGCATCCTCAGTCGTCTTTTTGTGATACTGGTCAATAATTTCACGGTTTCTCGCACGTTCTGCTTTGGATTTCTTGTTACTATGAGATTTCAATCTGTTAACTCCTTTCTATCGTACTAATAGTTTTCATTATTTGTATTATATACGTGGCAGAATTCCTATAAACCCGTCACTTTCACTACTCCCACCTTAACAAAGGAGTAAAGGGGTCATTTTTCCAAGGATAGAGGGACAAGGTGCATGTCGAATGGGACAACAAATATCACATGAGGCCAGAACACAATCAAAGTTTCATTGAAAACCGAAAAGGACAACAAGTAAAGTTTCATTGAAAATCCGAATAATAAACAACCATTGCGAAGTATATTTCCAACTAATGATTGCAGCAGTATTATTTTATTCGGGTTTCTCATTGATGAAACCACTTGTCTCCCAGCCACGATAGTTTCTGGAGTCACCTTGTTAGGTTTCTAGAAAGCCCAGTCCTGATGGTAAAAGCGAACATAATACATTAATCTAACACGAACTAAATAAACATAATCGAATCAAAGAAGGGTATTTATGGATGACATGGAATTGTCACTACTGTCACATTGATTTTTCCACGTCGTTCCTCTCGTTTTTTTCTTCAGAACTTCTCAAACTATGTTCTAATTGTTCTATCTTTAAGGTCAAGTTATCCATTTTCTTATTCAAAGCTATTACATCAATATCTGTTTCGCCGCCCTTTAATTCCAATAACCGTCTTTTGTGCCATAACACGCCCAATGTTATAATGATTGCTGTTAGAAATGGAAAAATAGAAATAAGAAAAATATAAAATCCATTCATAAGAATACCTCCCCTTGTTACTATAGAATTTGATACATAATAATTCTAGATTAGCACTCGAATTCCTGCGACATAGAAAAACAAGATTTTCTTTCCTACTACGACCAAGAAGCTGTTTTTAATTAAAGCGAGAAACTCGCTTCATCCCTCCACTCTATTTTTCCCAACATCAAAAATCATTAGAACCACTGTAGAATAATATAAATAGTCTTTCATCATAAAGGCTGGTGAGATCAGGAGGTTTCTAATACAATGTAGTATACAAGAATAGGAAAGGAGTTGGCAGAGATGACATCCTTCTCTAATCATCGTTTTAAATTCACTTATAATAGTTGGTTAAAGACATATTCCAAGGAACATCAAGATTATCTAAGGAGAAAACGTTATAACTGGGGTCTCATTGGCAGAATCAATTTTGATCCTGGGAGGCAGGGTGAATCGAAGCAGGATTTATACACATCTCTTCCGGCAGAAGTTTTTTAGGCGTGGTCTACTTCAGGAAATATTATTTTAATAGAAAAAAACAGAGGCATGTATTTGAAATTGTTATTGATGATAAAAACAAAGAGATTTTTGAACGATATCGTGTCGTTTTCCTTGAGGACGGGACCCCGTTGACGATTTTTCTGCTCGATGATCCAGAGGAGGAGCTAAGGGAGCAATTCCATTTACAAGATTTTTCTGAAATGAACTTGGCTGTACTTCACTTCAAGCTTGTTCACATATTGCTGAAGGATTTTGTGGAAGAACTATTTGTGGAAAAAGTGGGGAATTCCTTTGAGAGAGATGTGGAACGGCCAGGGCAACCAATACCAGAAGAGTTTCAGCAGTTCGCCAAAACATATGATATGCTCGATAAACGCTCTAGCAAGATGAAAAAACATTATCTGGTTGATTTCTCTAGTGAACAGAAGCATTGGATTATCGTTTCTCAGCGAAAGAGTGAAGCGTATCGCAAACTTTTTGAGTATGGACATCAATGTGACAAACTTGATAGTCTTTTCTTTGAAAACGATGGTGAGCGGCCAGAACCATCGGGGAAAAACCTGAATTTAATACATATAAAAGATTATTTCCATCAGGAAACGATCAAGAAACAAGCTAAAAAACTGGAATTCATCCAGACTGTTATTGTCCCATTAAATATAATGGACTACAAAGAGCAGCGGAGACAGAAAAGAATCCATCAAAAAAAGGAGTATCAACAAAAAAGGTTGAAAAGGAGATAAAAGCCCCACTATACCTACTGTTTCATGTTGAATATTTAGGAGTTGGAAAGGATTTGTAGCCAATGGATGACGAAATTAAGGACGTGAAATTGGGAACTAAAGAAACTGTTTTGGCTAGTCTTACTCATTCGGAAACCAAACTATTTTTTCAAAAAAATGTATTAGATGAAGGGAAGGAAAAGCCAGCTAAATCTCATGTGTTAGTTGTTGGTGGAACAGGGATGCTCGCCCGAACATCATTGTGGCTCGTGGAACAAGGATATCATGTTTCTATTATTGCTCGGAATAAACCGAAAATGGAAGTATTACTCAAAAAGGCTAGCAATCCTGAAAATATTACTCCTATTTACATTGATTATAAAGATAATAAATTGTTGGAAATGAAGCTAAAAGAATCGATGATCCGTAATGGTGATATATCTTTAGCTGTAGTGTGGATACATTCTGTCGCTAAAGAAGCGATACATACAATCATTCACGTGGTTTCGCAGTCGAGAAGAAACTGGAACTTGTATCATGTACTCGGAAGTAGTACGAATTTAGCGCAACTGAAGGAAAATCTGAAGGTACCATATCATTGCACGTATCATCAAATTAAACTAGGTTTTCAATTGGAAAATACTTATTCTCGGTGGTTAACGCACGAGGAAATATCACAAGGAGTAATTGATACAATAAGAAACGGGAAGTTGGATCATATTGTAGGTGTCATTGAACCGTGGGAAAAGAGACCATAGACCATGGGTATAAAAGGGAATAAAAAGGGTAGTAATTTCCTAAATGGAAAGTTCACAAAATAGTCGGGGACCTGGTCCCCGACTATTTTGTGAACTTTTTACATGGAAATAGAGAGGCATGGTATAGATGATGTGAATCTAACATACCACCTCAAACAAGCTATCGTCTCCTTCTTAGTCGTCCCAAAATTTTCTAGACTAATTCTGCAGCTCCCAAGAGAATATTAAATCCACGTACAAATCTTAAATCTTCCAAAATAATTTTCCGGGAAATATGACGGTTTTTACACATGTATTGCGAATTCAATCACAAACACGGTTTGAAACCTGTCGATTGTTGAAGAGGAAAAGGACTCAGGTTTGGATCCGGATTGCCATTATCAACTCTATAGTTATAGTTGTTTTACATGAACATGGCCTGATCTTACGAAATATGGGGTTAGTATCTCAACTGAGAAAAGCCATTTGAGGGAATGTAAATAAATATTTCACCATGAAGGAGATATGGTAGAATGTCATTGACAAGCCCCATTTAAAGGAAGAAAGATATATACAAATGGAAAGGTTTTCCTATTCAATAGATGTCGGTAGTTATACATTTATCGATAACGAACTATCTAAAAAGTGATACTAACAATATGACCCCACGAAAAAAAATTTATGAGAGATGAAATCTGATAACAAATATATACTTTATTAGACATGCACATTCTACATATACTCCTGATGAATTACATAGACCCTTATCAAAAAGAGGTTTAAGTGACGCAGAAAAAGTGGCTCAGACGCTTATGGAACACCATATTGATTATGTCATTTCTAGTCCGTATAAGAGGGCCGTTCAGACTGTTGAAGGACTGGCAAACTTGATCGGTCAAAAAGTTATAATCAATGAGCATTTCAAGGAACGGAAATTATCGGAACATCCAGTAAGCGACTTTGAAATGGCGATAACAAAAGTGTGGGAGGATGAGACTTTTTTCTGGGAAGGTGGAGAATCAAATGTATCTGCTCAAAGACGAAGTGTTAAGGCAACTTTAAAGTTATTAAACACCTACGAAGGAAAGAATATTGCTGTAGGTACGCACGGTAATTTAATGGTTCTTATTATGAATTACTTTGATAAAAGATACAGCTTTGATTTCTGGAAACAACTGGAGATGCCGGATATATATAAACTATCATTTCTGAAAGAAAACTTAAAAGGTGTAAATAAAATATGGTGCAGGTAATAAACTGCCTTATGATAAAAAGAAGTGCTATCTTAAGGGCAGATTCCTCCTCTAGGACTAATTCATTTTTTTGGAAAAATGCATTTGATACCCTGATCTAGGAAGTAAATTAGTATCCATAAAGGAGCAGAAACATTGAAGAAGCAGAAACGTTATTTCAAAAAAATGATCCTGTTTATAGCAGGAATCTCCCTATTAACAGGGTGTGCTGGTATGGCAGATTATGATGTGGAATTACCAGGTAACTATTCCATTCTCAGAACGTCAGCCCATCAAGTTACGATAGCTCTAAAAACAGGGGAGGACAGTTGGGGAAGTGAGATTATTCCTGCTAAAGTCACAGAAGTTGGTTGGGATGAAAACTATATCATTGCCAAGCAAGTTAAATTAACGCAAGACAAAAACAGAGAAAATAATTATAAAATCCCTGATGAACAAAACTATCAGTATTGGATATTATCTATAGAAACTGGTGATTTAACTGGTCCCTTAGATGAGGGAAGATTAACGGACAAAAGAAAGGAATATAAAATATCCGATGCCATAATTCTAAAAGACGTGAGTAGAGGCTTTAGCCAGGAATAGATCTAGAAGAGGAGTGGAGAAATGGAGATATTTATCTGGTCATTTTTAATTGTCTTTATGCTTCACAATTTAGAGGAGATTATAACAATCGAAAAATGGTTTATGTTTACTTATCCTCGAGTCAATAATAGGATTCCTTCCATTGCTCAGGCAGTAATCACAAAAAATAAGGTTACAACTGTAAAGTTTGCGATGACTGTATTTGTGTTTTCAATCATTGCATCTAGCTTAATTTTTCTAACCATAACGACAGAATATTACTTTTTATTCTGGGGCTTAAACCTTTTTTTTGCCTTAAATATTTTTCTACATCCAATACAGTCTTTATTTTTAAGGTGTTATACCCCAGGGTTATGGACAACCGTATGCTTAATACTCCCATATAATATTTGGATTTTTTATCATTTTTCTATAAGTGGGGTTTTTACCATTACTATGTTTATGTATGCTGCAATTGTTATGATCTTGCTTGTTCCATTATTTGCACTGAGTCATATTATCGCGAACAAGTGGGAGTCATCCAAGGAGTCATCCAAAGAAAATTCGCCCATTTCGAACATCAATCAAAATAATCCAAGTTGACACAGCAAGCCACTAGACAAAATTAGATTGGTAGAAAAAACAGTTCCTTGAACCTATATACAAATCATCTTAAAAATATGACTATTTAGCTAACATAAAAAAAGAAGTAGCGTACAAGAAAGAACGGAGGGGGACAAATTACCACTATTTTGTTTAACAATAAATTTATAGATTTTGGAGCCTTCCAGCATGTCGTATAGACCATCGCCTACACACTACAGGGCACTTCGGAACTACAATTGAGTTCAAAGGGGGCACATTTAATCTTTAAAAAGATAAGAAAGTATAAGTTTTGGCACCTTCGGGCATTGTCTAGCTCCATCGCCTACTCGCATGGGAACTGAAAAAGTGGTGCTTTTCCACTTTTACAGTCCCTAAGCAATGAGCGTAGCCGTCGCAATCT
>NZ_JAHQCS010000148.1 GCF_019042215.1 Evansella tamaricis
TTAGGGACTGTAAAAGTGGAAAAGCACCACTTTTTCAGTTCCCATGCGAGTAGGCGGTGGAGCTAGACAATGCCCGAAGGTGCCAAAACTTATACTTTATCTTCCAAAAAAGAAGTGCCTGGCACTTCTTTTCCGTTGGTTTTCAATTATCATTCCACACCCGGAAAGCCTTGTTGACGTAAGGCTTCATAAACAATAATCGCTGCCGTATTCGATAAGTTCAAAGACCGAATATGACTTGTTTGCGGAATTCGAAAACATCGATCCTTATTCTCTTCTGTCAATTCCTTTGGTAATCCTTTCGTTTCTTTTCCAAAAACGAAAAAATAATCTTTCATTGGATCACTATAATCAAAATCATGATAGTATTTGTTCCCGATTGTTTCAATGTAAAAAAAATCACCTGTTGGATATTTAATAAAAAGTTCTTCCATATTATCATAATGATTGACGTTAACATTCGGCCAGTAATCACAGCCTGCCCTTTTTAACATTCGATCATCAGTGGAAAAACCAAGTGGATGTATTAAATGCAAAGACGCGTTTGTTCCAGCACATGTCCTTGCGATGTTTCCAGTATTTGCTGGAATCTCTGGTTCATGTAGTACAACATGTATTCCCATTGCTTCACCTCATTAATCTAATCCATTCGAAACTTGAAGTTCTCGAAAATCCTTATTTACTTTAAATATTAATGTGTAAATGTCTTGAGTGATCCCACTAATTCCATTACTTCTTCAATAGTCGCTTGTTGTTTCCCAATGACCTGATATAAAGGAACATGCTGTCCAGATGAACGAATAAGATCTTCTTTTGTTACGAACGTATATTGTACAATTTGAATCGGTTCCAGAAATACGGTTAGTTCTCCTACATAATTTGAGATTTCCCGTATTTCCTTGTCTTCTTCCAATGATGGCAAATTTACGGATCCTAATAATAAATAGTCCCGAAGGAGAAGAGTATCCAATCCTTGAATTCTCAAATCTTGAACTAATTCTACTCGAGAATCGCTTCCCGTACGATAACTAACTACAAGTAATTCATCTTCATAAACCGTCTCCACAACTTCCCACCCTTCAGGCAAGGGGTCTGGCACCAGAACAGGAAAAGGAAGCTCCCGTGCAGCATGAAAGACGGTTGCATCTGACTTACTGCATCCATTTATCATTACTAAAAATACAAAAAGAACTAAGGTGATAACACATATCTTTTTCATTCAAATGCACCATTGCTTTCTTTAATCTAAATCATACCTTTTTCATTATACTATCACCAAATGAAGAAAACATGTTCTTTGTCATAAATTTTATAACTTCCTTGAGAACCTACGAGTTGCGGTCAATAATACTAAAAAATTTATATTTAATATTAGGAGTCCATGCCGTTGAATCCTCATACGACCAAAAACGCATACGACTATTTGTTGTATGTGCGTTAACGAGAGGCTCCCCCTCCACATCTTTTCCAGTTACAACTGTTGTATGCTGCCAATTATCATCACCGTTGAAGTCATAACAAATGATGTCACCTCTCATCAATTCATGGGGACTTGAGACTTCTACTGCCTGAAGCCCATTATTCGATCCACTTAAATACCATCTTAATGCATGAGCCACCGTCCAACTGTAACTCCATTGATTATTTTGATACCACCAACCAGAGGACCGGTTTGGTTGACCGCTCATTGGAACTCCCCCTGCAAAGATGCACTGGGAAATATAGTTAGTACAGTCATTTTCAAACTGCTTGTATTCAGGATTGAAAGAATCCCACCATCGTTCCGCATATCTGACCACTTCCACTCGGTCATAGACATAATCAGGTGATGACCGAGTTTCTCCCTGAAATAGCTGTTTTATATCCAGTGGGTCATATGTCCCGCCACCTTCTCGATTAACTAAATAATCATCAATAATTTCTTCATCTTCCAAAACGATTCTCCTGTTCTGCAACTGTTCTTCCATATAAAGTTGTTCCTTCTGTTTTATAACATGCTGAACCGAAACAACATAGTCAAAGAAAGATCGATCCTGAAAAGTATGCTGCTTTATAATGTTCCCATCTACAATATTTTTCACAATTTGAGCTTTCCTCGTCGTCAACGATTTTTGTTTCCGTTCAATCGCTTCCATCTCATCATCTCGGACAAACCCTCCTGAATTACTCCTAGTTACAAAACATTGCATACTGTTTTCCACATGTCGTTTTACTTTTTCATACATTGATATCCCCTCCCTCTTCCTGAATTCTCATTTTATTCATATTCAAGGGTGAGGTGCGATATTGATAAAAAGTCTATTTTCTAAGAAAAGCGCAAGCGCCTTTGGTCACGAGCGTAGGGCAGTGGAGGAATGACAACTAGAAGTCCGCTCTTTGACTTCGGTTGTCACTTCCGAAGTGCCCCGTAGCGAGTAGGCGCTGGAGCTAGACAACTTGCCCGAAGGTGCCAATACTTATAATTTCTTATCTTTTAAAAAAGGGAGTTCCCATAATGAATGGAAACTCCCTCAAATTTATGAAATTTTTCTTATAGCCCCTTCTAATCTTAATAAATGTTCCTTTTTTTCTAATCCACCACCGTACCCGACCATTGATCCATTACTTCCAATGACTCTGTGACAAGGAATAATGATAGGGATAGGATTTTGATTGTTAGCCCCCCCAATAGCACGAACTGCTTTCGGCGCTCCAATTTCAAAGGCAATTTCCTTATAAGACTTTGTTTCACCGTATGGGATATCCTTCACCTTTTGCCAAACAAGGGTTTGAAATTTCGTTCCGATTAAATCTAACGAAAGATCAAAGGATGTCCGTTTGCCTTGAAAGTATTCATCCAACTGATTTAGGGCAGGCATCACTTTTTCTTTGTCTTCTGATAGGATGACATTCATCAGGCGTTTTTTTAGTCTCGTTTCAATGGAAGATAGGCATTCCTTAATGGATCCGAATTCAATAAAACATACTCCCTTATCTGATTTTCCCACTGTTAACATTCCAATTGGGCTGTTCATCTCTGAGAAATAAATAAATGGTCGTTTTGACATACTTCCCCCCACTTTCGGTCCAGTGTTCTATTAGATTTGCTGAGCATTACTTTAAAGTTTCTAATATGGTACTGGACATTGTTTCCATTTACCAACGGCAAATTTATTCATATTTCATTGTTTCAAGGCTTTTTTCTATCTCTTGCAGTACTTCTTTATCATTTTCTCTTTCTTTCGCCACTTTTAGCTCTTTTTCTGTTTCTAATCCACCAATTCTACCTATACTCCACGCTGCCGTCCCCCGAATAACTGGCCGAGGATCATTCTTCAGAACCTCAAATAATGCTGGCAATGCACTCTTTTCCTTGAAATGTGCAAGTGCAATGATCGCATTTCTCTGAATTGGTTTTTTTCCTCTCCAAGAGCCTGAAATGGAACCAAATCTCTGTTTAAACTCTCTGTTACTTATCGTAAGTAATGGTTCTAATAACGGTTTAACCACTTCTGGATCTGGCTCCATTTCAGGATGATTGTTAATGTTTTTCCCCTTGTTTTCAGGACAGACGACTTGACATGTATCACATCCATATAAACGATTCCCTATTTTTTCTCGATATTTTTCCGGCAAAAAATCTTTTGTTTGTGTCAAAAAGGCAATACATTTATTTGAATCAAGCTGACCACCTTGGATTAACGCATCCGTTGGGCAAGCCTCAATACACTTGTTACAAGTTCCACATTGATCTTCTAATGGGGTATCCGCTGGTAAATCAAGGGTTGTTATCATCTCACCTAAGTAAACATAGGAACCAAACTCCGGTGTAATAATAGAACAGTTCTTTCCACTCCAACCAATACCTGCCCTCTCTGCAACTGCACGATCAGATAACTCCCCAGTATCCACCATCGAGAGGCACTTCTCATCTGGGTTTCTTTCCGCTATAAATTTTTCCAATTCCCCTAATTTTCTTCTCAGAATATGGTGGTAGTCCTCTCCCCATGATGCTCTACAAAACAACCCCCTCCGTTCCCCACTCTTCGAACGTGGAGCATTTTTGAGTTTTGAAGGGTATGCAAGTGCAATCGCAATAATTGTCTTCGCTTCCGGTAGAAGATGATCCGGTTCCGTCCGTTCTTCTAATGTTCCTTTTTCAAATCCCGATTGATAGCCAAGATCCTGTTGTGTTTTTAACCTCATTTTCAAAGTAACAAAGGGATCAGCAGAGGCAAATCCAATTTTATCTATACCTATACGCTTACTATATGCAATGATTTCCTTTTTTAGTTGGGCGTTTGACATGGATTTCACCCACTTTCTAAACGTTTTCATCTTTTTTTGTAAAATTTTGTATAGGACATTCTAATTATGTAGATTAAAATGTCTTTTGGAAAATGTTCCAGTGAGAAACTGGCTTTGATATTTCATTTAGACGTGAAAAAGTAGCGTTCCATCTTGAAACACTACTTTAGTTATATACTTTTTAGTTGGTTTGTAAAAGATGAGATAAATTATGGAGCGGGTGATGAGAATCGAACTCACATCATCAGCTTGGAAGGCTGAGGTTTTACCACTAAACTACACCCGCTTACTATACATAAAGTTGAATTATTCTATTCTATTGTTCTCTTCGTCCACTCGCCTTGACATGT
>NZ_JAHQCS010000149.1 GCF_019042215.1 Evansella tamaricis
CGAGCGTAGGGCAGTGGAGGAATGACAACTAGAAGTCCGATCTTTGACTTCGGTTGTCACTTCCGAAGTGCCCCGTAGCGAGTAGGCGCTGGAGCCTAGACAACTTGCCCAAAGGTGCAAAAACTTATGCTCCCTCATTTCAAGAAAAAACTCTCGCCCCATAATTGGGACGAGAGTATAACTCACGTGGTACCACCCAGATTCACTGTTTTATCCAAACAGCCTCTAGAAAATGCTAAGTAATTCTGCAATCTCAGCATTCTTCCCGTTAACGCCGGGTACGTTCCCCCCTTACATTAAGTATTTGGACTTAAATGCTCGAAGGTAAACTCCTCATAGGACCATTTTCAACAGTTCCTTCCATACCAGTTTTCAGCTACCCTGGCTCTCTGTCATGGCGATCCCTATTTACTTATCCTGTCATTGGAAATACTATACATCTTTATTCAGAATATACCGAATGGAATATGGAATGTCAAGTTACCCCTGCTTACTTTTTCCCAATCCAATACAATAAACGTTTGAAAAAAATTAAATTTATTCCAGAAAAAGGTTACACTTTTTATAAATCAGGGTAAAGAGAGAATATATTATGAAGAAGCATTTCTTTAGTTAATAGATTGTATTTTAGAGAGGGGTTTTGTCGAATTTGATAATTTTAACTGGAAATAGAATCTATCTATTTATTTATTCCATTAATACTGTATTTTTTTATAATAACTGCAACAAACCTTATTATACTTCACTTTTTTCACGTTTTCATAAAAATCTATTAATTTATATTTACAAAATTTTTTAAAAAATGGTATAGTTAAATTACAAAATAATTGACTTCTTTTGGAAAAGTTGGTATTCTGAGTTTGAAAGAATTTTGTCGAAAATTGGCATTGTATCAAGCATAACCTGAAATTTATTTTCATTGGAGGAGAATTATTACATGAAATCTACTGGAATTGTTCGTAAAGTTGATGAATTAGGTAGAGTAGTTATTCCTATTGAACTTCGACGTACACTAGACATTGCTGAAAAAGATGCTCTTGAAATTTATGTTGATGATGACCGTATCGTACTTAAAAAATATAAGCCTAATATGACTTGCCAAGTTACTGGAGAAGTATCTGATGATAACCTTTCTGTTGCTGGTGGAAAAATTATTCTAAGTCCACTGGGAGCAAAGGAAATTATTAAAGAATTAGAAGATTATATAACGAAACAAGAAAACTAATAAGAAAAGGCCTCTACCAAATCGCATTTCGAATTGGATAAGGCCTTTTTTTTATTTATCTATATGGTATGACTGATAGACATCACGCTTTTTTAGCTCCCTATCCTTGGCAGTTTGTGTAATCGCGTCCTTTGAAGTTCGGCCATCATTAATATAAGTTTCCACGTGTTCAATAATCGATAAATCCTTCCACCAATATTCCCGTTCTGCTGCTGCTTCTTTTTGTTCCAATTCCGTTGCACCAGCCACCACTAAAACACACTCTCCTTTGACACCTTCCTCCTCCACATGGGATAGTACAGTTTCTACCGTTCCTCTAACAATAGTCTCGTATTGCTTTGTCAGCTCCCGACAAAAGGCAATATTCCGATTTCCCAAGACCAATTGGATGTCCTCTAATGTCGCTTTTAATCTGTGTGGGGATTCATAAAAGATTAGAGTGCTACCATAGGTTTTAAGTTTTTCTAAACTAGCGATACGATCCTTTTTTTTTCGTTCTAAAAAGCCAATAAAAGTAAAAGTGTCCGTCGGTAATCCGGATGAAATTAGTGCTGTTAAAACTGCATTTGCTCCAGGCAATGGGATAATAGGTAAGTTCTCTTGCGAAAATCTGGCAACCAAATCGGCTCCTGGATCAGATATTGCAGGAGTTCCAGCATCACTCACAAGGGCAATAGTCTCTCCTTTCTTTGCTCGATTAACAAGATGTTCTTCCCGTTCTAGTTTATTATGTTCGTGATAACTTATTAAAGGGGTATCGATTGAAAATACATGGCATAACTTTTTCGTATGTCGTGTATCTTCTGCAGCAATTATGTCTGCCTCTTTTAATATTTCAACTGCACGATACGTCATATCTTGCAAATTACCTATTGGGGTTGGAACTAGGTATAAACACCCTCCTTGCAAGTTACGATAGCTTTGTTGTATGTACATTAACATCTCCACCTTGGTTTATCATCTTTTCTTTTTCATCTCTTGCTAGTTGTTTTATTTGGTATTCCCTCCTCATCGCCTCTTCCTTGGTAGCAAATGCCTCTTCGTATACGAGTTTTATTGGACCACGTCCTCTTGTATATTTCGCTCCTTTTCCAGATTGGTGCATCTTAACTCTTTTCTCCACATCTGTTGTATAGCCTGTATAATAGGTGGAGTCTTTGCATCGGATTATATAAACAAAATGCCTATTACCAGTTTTCATACAGTTCCTTAAACTCCTTTGTATATTGTTTTCCATTTCCGTAAACGAAAATCGGGGGAAGTGTCCTTATTCCAGTTTTTCCACTTCGCACACCTTCTACAAGAACCATATTCGCCTCCCTGTCTTGTTTAGGATGAACGAACTGAATCTTTTTTGGTTCTAATCGATACTTTTTCATTGTTAGTAGAATTTCTGTTAATCTTTCAGGTCTATGAACCATCGACAACCTTCCTGTTTGTTTTACTAATTTCGCTGAAATACGAATTACATCATCTAATGTACAAGCAATCTCATGTCGCGCAAAAGATACTTTCTCATTTACATTTTTACCTTTCTCTGACGTTAGGGCAAAGTATGGCGGATTACAAGTAACTAAGTCATACTCTCCCCAACTAACTTCATCATACAGTTCTAAAATATTACTATTTATTATCCTTATTTGATTTTCTAATCCATTATATATGCAACTTTTAATGGCTAACTCTGATAAAATATTTTGAATCTCCACCCCATCGATGCACGCTTTTGTTTTTAATGAGAGAAGGAGTGGAATTGCACCATTGCCGGTACACAAGTCAATTACTTTCCCGGAATCACTAGGTACTTTTGCGAATCTAGCTAATAATACAGCATCTATAGAAAAAGAAAAAACATCGTCCCTCTGAAAAATATATCGCTTCTTTCCTGGCATATAATCCAAGCGCTCTATTGAATTATTTGATTCCATGTAGACCGTCCTTTGTTAAAGTTTTATTTTAAATTGTCCCATTTTAAACTTCCTCTGTCTAGTAAGGAGCTAAATAAAGGGTCTTTCCGATTATACCGGAAAGACCCTTTATTTATTTCATTATTTCTTGTTCAAAAATGACAAGCAAAATAGACAATCTCCTTCTTTACGAATACTCCCATAATGTAAATTACAAATATGAAAACCTTCATGATAAAGACGGGCCAAATTATCATACCCTTCACCAAAGTCCGTTCGCACTCGCTCTGTCGTATCATCTGTTTTTTTATCATTTGTTGTCTTTTCCGTCTCTTTTTCTGAAACGCGATCCATCCTCTTACGAAGATGATCGTTTTCAATTTGCAGATGATGATTTTCTTCGAGTAAAAGAGCAAGTTGCTCCTTCAATTCTCCTAGTTCATGATGTAATCCACCAATCCGCTCTTCTAATTGACTGACACGGGTAAAGATCTCATGTTTGTTCACGATACCCACACCTCATTATTTCGTGGCTTCGCTGGTAATTGCCCCTTCTTCTAAGAGCTCATCCATAGTAAATTCAATCACTCGATTGGATTCAAATATCTCCACTTGAACCAAACGTTCAAGCATATTCAGGCCGATCACTTTTCCTCTGCCAAAGCTCGTCTTGAGTTCTTCATGGAGGTCTGGAAGTTCTTTTTTGGCAGATTCATAAAGATCATTCTCATATTTCAAACAGCACATAAGTCGACCACATAAACCAGAAATCTTTGTTGGATTTAAAGATAAGTTTTGATCTTTCGCCATTTTAATCGAAACAGGTTCAAAATCCCCTAAAAAGGTGGAGCAACAGAGCATTCGGCCACAAGGCCCAATACCACCTAACATTTTAGCTTCATCACGAACACCAATTTGACGCAACTCAATTCTGGTCCTGAAAATAGAAGCCAAGTCTTTTACTAGCTCCCGGAAGTCAATTCGTCCATCTGCTGTAAAATAGAATAGAACTTTATTTCTATCAAATGTATACTCCACATCCACAAGCTTCATATCTAGGTCATGCTCATGTATTTTACTAATGCATACATCAAAAGCATTTTGTGCTTCTTCGCGATTTTCCTTAACTATTAACTTATCCTTTTCTGTTGCAATACGTAAAACATTTTTAAGTGGTAAAACAACATCATTATCTCCCACTTCCTTTATACCAATAACAGCCTTACCAAACTCGATTCCACGAGCCGTTTCTACGATGACATAGTCATCAACATTTATGGTTAATTCGCCTGGAGTAAAATAATAAATTTTCCCGGCTTTCTTAAATCGAACACCTATAACTCGATGCACATTATCCCTCCTGTAACCGAAGAAGCAGTTGCTCCATTAATAACTGGGGAGCGGTATTAGCATCCAATCTTCGTTTCGCATTCATTACCGCCTGGAGGTTAGATCCCAGTTTTCTCTGAGATAGCATTAATGCCTGATCTTGAAGTTTAAGTTTCTGATCTATATAAACAATTTGATCATCATGATTTACTTGTGTTCTTAGGACATCACGGTACCAAATCATTAATAAATCTAAACCAAGCTGCATGTCCTGTTTATCTTTGAAAAAAGGCATCCACGCCTCTTGAATTGTAATAAATGCGTATTTTGGACGCAAAGAAATCTCATCAACTAATTGTATCACTTTGTTTCTAGCCTGTGCAATCCAATTATCTTGGCAAATTTGGATAGCTTCTTCCAAATCAAAGGTAATTTGAGAGACGGCATAAGCGTCTGTTTCCACAATTCCTTCCTCCATAAGCTTGTCTATTAATTGCTTAGGGGCTAACGGAGCAAACGAAATAATTTGCGCCCTTGAAATGATTGTCTTAATGATACGATGGTACTGGGTTGTCATTAAAATTGCCAAAGCTTCCCCTTCTGGCTCTTCTAAAAACTTGAGAATACTATTTGCGGCTCCAGTAGTCATTTTCTCTGCTTCTTCCACTATATAAACTTTCTTTTTTGACTCTACGCCACGAAAACTAAATTCTTTTTTTAAATAACGAATTTGTTCTACTTTTATGGAATTTCCCTCGGCTTGAATTACATGCACATCCGGATGATTACCTGAATCAATTCTTTTACAATCTGCACACTCCAAGCACGGATGGACTTCTGATTTATTTTCACAGAAAAAAGATTTTGTTAAAACTTTTGCTACTTCCCTTTTTCCACTGCCTCTCCCACCTTCAAACAGATAAGCATGTGCTAGACGATCTTTTTTCAAACTGTTCGTTATCATCTTTACTACTGTAGGTTGGGTTAATGAAAGATTATCCCAATTCATCATGTATCTCCGCCCTCAAACCTGGCTTAAATTAATATTTTTCAAACTCATCTACAGGAAGAACAAATACTGTTGCACCACCAACCTGTACTTCAACAGGATAAGGGACGTAGGAATCGGCATTCCCTCCCATCGGAGAGATTGGAGCAACAAGTTGTTCACGGGATTTACAATTTTCCTTGATTATTTCAAGAACATCAGCGACATTTTTATCTTCCGTTCCTATCATAAAAGTCGTGTTTCCTGCTTTTAGAAAACCGCCTGTACTAGCTAATTTCGTCGCACGGTACTCATTTTCTACTAATACATCTGATAATCGATTACTGTCTTTATCCTGAACTACCGCCATGATTAGCTTCATGTTTTCCCCTCCTCATTCTCCTATCCTTGGCTAGGAGTGTCTTTATTATATAGTGTATTATAACAAGAAACAAACGTTGCAAGATACAGTGAAAATTTTTATAAGTTTTATTATAAAAGCTTTTACTGATTTTTCACAATAGTTTGTTTTGCTATATATAAGATTCAATTATTGCCCACGTGTTTTCGATAACCTCTTCTAATGAAGGTGTAGCATCAATCGTCTGAATCCGTGTCGAATTATTATGAGCTAAAAGTTTATACGATTCCCTTACTCTTTCGTGAAATTCCAGTTTTTCTTGATCAAGACGATTATATTCCCTCCCTTTATGATCTTCTATTCTTTTGAGACCTAATGTAGGTTCTATATCAAAAAATAATGTGAGTTTAGGCATCAGTCCCTCAGTAGCAAATAAGTTTATCTGAAGCACTTCTTCGGTTCCTATTCCCCTTGCCCCTCCCTGGTATACTAGACTGCTATCAATAAATCGATCACATAAAACTATATATCCATCTTCTAAATATGGAACTACTTTCTCCACCAGATGCTGTCTTCTCGCCGCAGCATATAATAATGCCTCCGTTCGAGAATCCATTTCTGTATGTTCAGGGTTTAAAATAACATCCCTTATTTTTTCTGCAATTCTACTACCACCAGGTTCACGTGTAGCCACAACTTTTTTCTCCATTGCAACTAAACGTTCTTTAATTTCTTGAAGGACAGTAGACTTTCCTGCACCTTCTCCACCTTCAAACGTTATAAATAGACCTTCCACAGCACATTCTCCTTCTATGATAAAGTAACTACAGTTACTCCTTTTTCTTTCCACTCCATCCCTGACTGAAAATAAGAATTATTGTCTCCTAAATAGTTTAACGCCTCTATCTGGCTCTTTGTTATTTCCTCTCCCCTGATAATTAAAGGTATACCAGGCGGATATGGTATAATCGTTTCTGCTGCTATTTTCCCTTCGCAATCCCAAAAAGAAATTCGTTCCGTTTTACATTCATCTAATTCATTTATCGTCAAAACAGGTTCTGAAATAGATAAACTACACATTTGTTGGAGTGGTTTTTGATGGATAACTTCTTTACTGGTATTCAAACTCAATCGAATTATTTTTTCCCAATCGCCAAAGGGCAACTCATCTTTTGTCCACGGAAGTGTAATTAGTAAATGATTAGGTGAACTTAATTCCGGAAATGCATTTAATGATTCCATTTTAGCTTTCCACATATCTCCAGTTACGGAAGTAGTCGATATAAAGGCAACTTTTAATAGGTCTTGAGTATAACTGCCTATCCTTTTCCCCGACTGAAACCATCCATCTCCCTTTTCCAGATTGTCCTTAAATCTTTCTAACTTTTCCGTGATTGATCGCCATTCTTCTTCAGAATTCTTCATTTCCCACACATAGGCTCTGGCAAGATCTAACGAGGCCATTAACGGATATGACGGACTACTTGACTGAAGCATACGCAAATAAACGTCTAACTTCTCTTCATTTACCCTTAAACTATTACAATGTAAAAATGCAGTCATTGTCATTGCGGGAAGCATTTTATGTGCAGACTGGACAACTATATCAGCACCAGACCTTATTGCCGATTTTGGCCACCGGCAATCTTCCATCACAAAATGGGCTCCATGGGCCTCATCCACAAGAACTAGCATATTTGCATTATGTGCTCTGCTTATATGAGTATCTAGTGCTTGTCCGTAACCTTCATAAGTAGGATTAGTTAGGACGAGTGCCTTTGCCTCAGGATATTGGTTTATTGCTTTCGCTACCACTTCTTCTGATAAACCTAATGATAGACCGCTCTCCTTGTCTACTTCTGGATATAGATATACTGCCCTTGCCCCTGATAGTTCAATTCCATGAAATATTGACTGATGACTATTCCGTTGAACTAGAATAGAATCACCAGTCTTTACTGTACTCATAATCATTGCTATGTTCCCAACGGTCGAACCTCCAACTAAGAAACGACTCGATTTGACCCCATACGTTTCTGCTGTCATCTCTTGTGCTTCCTTAATAACTCCTTGCGGATGATGCAAATCATCCATACCAGAAATCTCTGTAACATCCAATTCCAGTATATGCTGAAACAATTCTTTTCCTTTATTTGAAAATACTCTTCCATTTTTGTGACCTGGGACATGAAAAGAGGTAGATATTTTGTTTTTGTGTTCCATTAATTTATCAAAGAGAGGTGTTCTATTTTGATCCATCATTCGACCTCTTTCTAAAATTACTACATTCTAATTATACAGTGTAATGACAAGAAGTGAATAGCTTGACGATTATACTTGAAATGATATGACTTATATAAATATACTAACTTCGTATTTAATTAAGAAAAGCGCATTCGCCTAAGATCTCGAGTGTAGCGCAGTGCAGGAATGACAACAGAAGTTCGCTCTTTGACTTCGGTTGTCACTTCCGAAGTGCCCCGCAGCGAGTAGGCGATAGAAATAGACAATACTCGAATGTCCCAAAACTTATAAATATATCTTTAACTATTTTTTACTTAACACAGCTATTATTCTTTCGAAATTAAATAGGGATTCCCGACCTTTTTGAAGGAGGAATCCCTATGTACTAAAATATTTTATTGAACATTATTTTTTTTATTGGGGATAAGTGCGTTTTTTACTTTTTTCAAGCGATTAACATATAACTCATATCCTTGATCACCGGTGTCTGATTTTACAATATCAGTTTCACAATTTTCACATATGAAGTAGTTTAATAAGTGAATACCCTTATTTTTTTCTTCTTCACAAATCAAACATTCTTGTAAACTATCCTGCTTCTTTGCAGAAATAAAACTTCCCATAGTTTCTCCACCTCCAGTCATAGTATCGCCGAAAAGGGACTAAACTATTCCTCTTAATCTAAGAAACAATTGATTTAGTTTACTGTATGTATGTTGTATTGTCTTCGTTACAAATGTTTTACCTGATTAGTAACATATTTAGTTTACTAATTGTAATTTTTTGAGTTCATTTATGTTTTATTTGCTATGTCTACTATCAGTTTTTTTCTTAGTCCTGTTTACTCATGGATTGAACCTGGGGGTTTTGATCCTGGTTCAACGGAACCTGGTTCATTTTCCCCACCTTCAGGCTTCCTCATACTCGTTTATGCTCATGAATTGAACCTAAGGATTTTGATCCTGGTTCGGCGGAACCTGGTTCATTTACCCCTACTTCAGGCTCCTTCATTCTCACTTATGCTCACGGATTGAACCTGGGGGTTTTGATCCTGGTTCAACGGAACCTGGTTCATTTGCCCCACCTTCAGGCTTCCTCATACTCGATCTTGCTCACGAATTGAACCTGGGATTTTTGATCCTGGTTCAGCGGAACCTGGTTCATTTGCCCCTAGTTCAGGCTTCCTCATTCTCGCTCTTGCTCACGGATTGAACCTGGGGTTTTGATCCTGGTTCAACGGAACCTGGTTCATTTACCCCTACTTCAGTCTCCTTCATTCTCACTTATGCTCACGAATTGAACCTAAGGATTTTGATCCTGGTTCAACGGAACCTGGTTCATTTGTCCCACCTTCAGGCTCCTTCATTCTCGCCCATGCTCATGGATTGAACCTGGGGGTTTTGATCCTGGTTCTACGGAACCTGGTTCATTTACCCCTACTTCAGGCTCCTTCATTCTCACTTATGCTCACGGATTGAACCTAAGGATTTTGATCCTGGTTCAACGGAACCTGGTTCATTTTCCCCTAGTTCAGGCTCTCCCATACTCGTCCTTGCTCACGGATTGAACCTAAGGAAATTGAACCTAGTTCAACCAAACCTGGTTCATTTCCTCCACCTTATTAATAGAACCTTGAGTAGCTGCATAAAAAAAGACACCCTCATGTGAGAATGTCTTTGTCTGCCCAGCAGCGTCCTACTTTCACAGGGGGAAACCCCCAACTATCATCGGCGCAGGAGAGCTTAACTACCGTGTTCGGCATGGGAACGGGTGTGACCTCTCCGCTATCGTCACTGGACTATAAAATGTTGAAAGGTGTCTAGCTGCGAAAGCTACATTCTTGTGTCGTTTCGTTTTTTCCGTCGAAGTACAAATCACTTCTCGGTCAAAAACTCCAACGAACTACGAATGTGACCAAGCTTTCTCGCTTTTCGGTTTGTCCTCTCAAAACTAGATAAC
>NZ_JAHQCS010000150.1 GCF_019042215.1 Evansella tamaricis
GAAGTTTTTAACAGTCCACTCCAATTCGACAAACGGCATGAGGACCTTCTTGAGATTAAGCGTATATTAAACGCAAACGGTTATGGTGGAATTACCGTAACAGACTATTTTGGTAGTTTCACAGAACGTCGGGTTAAGGAGTTTCAAAATGACTTTGGCTTGCCTATTAGTGGAATCATTGATGATACTACTCTAGTAAAAATTTTTACTCTTAAGAACACAACCAAACATTTCCAACTAGGGGATAGACACCCCGAGATAATTACATTAAAAATTAATTTGGACCGGTTAGGTTTTGGTGGTATATTACTCACAGATTATTTTGGTGATTTTACTACTACTCGCATTAAACAATTCCAAAGACATTATGGACTTAATGTTAATGGAAAAGCTGATATTGTAACATTAGCAAAAATAGATGAAATTTTAGACAGTCCTTTCCAGTTAGGTAGACATCATGAAGACTTAATACACATAAAAAGAAAATTAAATAAACTGGGATACAGTGGTATTTCTGTAACCTCTTATTTTGGTTCATTTACGGAAAGGCGTGTTATGGAGTTTCAATCCGAAAATTCATTACCTATAAGTGGTATAATCGATGAGATTACACTAAATAAGATTAATAGCGCAATTGTAGGACCTTTAAGTAGAAAAACCATAGTATTAGACGCTGGTCATGGTGGTTCTGACCCGGGAGCCATTGCTAATGGTATGCGCGAGAGTGATTTAGTTCTAGATATTTCTTTAAGAACTAAAGCCCTACTAGAAGCTCAAGGTGCAACTGTCATTATGACTAGAACGAGAGATGTTTATTTAACATTAGCTGAACGTGCTGCAATTGGTAATAATTCAAATGCAGACATCTTTATCAGTGTTCATGCGAATGCCTTTAATGGGACTGCAAATGGTACTGAAACATTTTGGAATAACAGATATGCTGGACAAAACAGCAGTAAATTAGCCCATTCTCTTCAGAATGCAGTGGTAAGAAAGATGGGAACAACTCATCGAAGGGTTGCACAAGAATCTTTCCACGTAATAAGAGAAACAAGGATTCCAAGTGCTCTATTAGAAGTTGGCTTCATGGATCATTCAGGTGATGCTGCGAAGTTAAAGCAAAATAGTTATAGACAAAGAGCAGCTGAAGGTATCTTAGATGGCGTGCTTAATTATTTCAAGTAAGAATAACTTTTAAGGTAGCTACTATTAGCTGCCTTTTTCTTTATCCCTAAACTACTAAAGCATTAATTCCATGAAATGGTATACTAGAAAGAGATTTTTCATAAAAATGTAGATTTACTCTTATCTTCACTAATCTCCAATCCACCATAGGGGAGGATCCCATGAACAATAAGAAGCGAAGACAGATAATAATAATATTATTCCCCATTCTTCTTGGGGGCTGGATTGGTGCTTTCTATCTCGTTGATTCTCCTGGATTAGACGAGAGGCCAATCAACGTTCCAGAACAGGAAACTAGTGCTCCTTCTCATGAGGAAGAAATTTCTGATGAACCAATCATTTTTCAAGATCCTGTGTTTGAAAAGGCTGTTCGGAATGCACTGGACTATCCTGATGGTGAGTTTCGCCATAGTCAATTAAAGGATATAGAATCTCTGTCCCTCCGCAATAGTAATCTTATAGATATTGCTGATTTAGAGCACTTCACTTCGTTAGAAAAACTAGATTTGCGGGATAATGGGATTCGTGATGTTGATGTATTAACTAGTCTGCCCAAATTAAGAGATTTAAACCTCCGGGGAAATCAAATAGAAGAAATTACTGCCTTGGGTTTCTTGACACGCCTCGAGGAATTAAATTTACGGGAAAACCTTGTCACAGATATCTCACCGCTACAGGATCTAACCGCCTTAACAGATATCAATTTGAGGTATAATCGGATATCGAATATTCAACCGCTTGCAAATCTATCTAACCTCCAAGAACGACTTTATTTAAATGGAAATCCAATAGTGGATTATACACCTATCTATGAAAGGTATTCGTATATCGCAGAGACGGATTTTGAACTTATACCCCATTTTTCCCATCCAGGGGGTTTTTACGATTCGGAATTTCACCTAGAATTAACATCCCCATATACTGACAGCAACATTTATTATACATTGGATGGTTCTGAGCCTGATCCAATATCAAATCCTGAAAATACATATGAATATACGGAACCTATTTATATCCAAGACAGAACGAACGAAGAAAATGTTCTCTCCATGATTCGAACGGCGTTGGATTCGGCTTATACGTTTTGGCAGCCCCCGGCAGAACTAGTGACAAAATCCACTGTCGTCCGTGCCAACATTGTATCAGGGGATGGAGTGACAACGGAAACAGCTACCCACAGTTTTTTTATCAGCAAGGACTATTCGTTGCCAGTAATTGCAATCAACTCTCACAGGGACACCTTTTTCCACGAAGAAACGGGACTGTTTGTGAATGGAAATTGGGACAATCGTGGCAGGGACTGGGAAGGGATATCTCACATGGAGTTTTTTGAAGCTGATGGAACACTCGGTTTTTCCCAGAATATTGGTGTTCGCATTCATGGGGGCTGGACGAGAGAAGGTCCTCAAAAGTCTCTCCGGTTATACGCCCGATCCGATTATGGGACAAACTTGATTTTCCACGACATCTTCCATGATACGGATAATCTCGCCCACAAACGGCTGATTCTCCGTAACTCGGGAAATGACTTTCATCGAACGATGTTTCGGGATGGGCTCATTCAAACTCTCGTAAATCATTTGAAGATGGATACTCAGGCGTTTCAACCGGCCATCGTCTTTTTAAATGGAGAGTACTGGGGAATTCAAAATATTCGAGAACGGTATGATGACTGGTATTTGCTCCACCAGTATGGGCTAAATCAGGAACAGGTGACCATTCTCGGGAATGACGGGGAATTGGATGATGGTTCGCCGGACGGAATCGAGCATTATGAGAACTTAATGTCCTTCGTTCGAGAAAATGATCTCCGTCCCCATGAAAATTATGCGTATGTGGCGGAACAGATAGATATTGATAATTTCATCGATTATTATGTGGCGCAGATCTACTCCGCTAATACGGATTGGCCGCAAAATAATGTGAGGATGTGGCGGTATAACATCAGTGAAGATGTACAAACAGAGGAACAGGTTCCGTTTGGCCATGACGGCAAGTGGCGTTGGATGCTGTTTGACACAGATTATGGTTTCGGTGTTCAGCCAGGGTTAGGGTTTGCTGGTGGCAGTAATATGGACACTAATGCTCTCATACGACTTGTGGGGGAGGAGGCTTATCAGATTCTGTTCCACTCTTTGATTGAAAATGAAATATTCCGGGAAAAATTTATCCAACGTTTTTCCGATCAGTTAAATACAGCGTTTTTGCCAGAGAGAGTGCTGGAAGAGCTAGAGACTATTTATGATATTTACAAAGGGGAAATGTCGGAGCACATTGCCCGGTGGAATATTCCTTCTTCCTACGGAATGTGGGAACAGGAAGTGGATGTGATGAGGCAGTTTGCCCAGGAACGCCCACGATATCAGTGGCAGCACCTCCAATCCTTCTTTAACTTGGAGGATACGGCAACGGTGCAGGTGGAGACTGATCCAGAAAAAGGACTGGTTCAGATTAATTCCATCATTGTGAGTGAGGAAACCCCTGGTGTGAGCGACACTGCCCTTTGGGAAGGAAATTACTTCATGGGGCAACCAATAGAAATATCCGCTGTTCCAATGGAAGGCTATCAGTTTGCAGGATGGGAAGGTGAATTAGCAGGGAAAGATACGGTGGTGGAAGTTCTCTTAACTGACAACCTGTCTATTGAGCCTATTTTTGAGGAAGAATAAGAAAATCTAGTGGCTTCCGCTAGTGGTTTTTAGAAGAAGTGTTCATTCATCGGGCAAAACGCCACGTCCTGTGGCATGCCCAATATTAGGACGTCCTGTCCATCCATCGGGACAGAACGCCACGTCCTGTGGCATGCCCGATATTAGGACGTCCTGTCCGTCCATCTGGCAAAACGCCACGTCCTGTGGCATGCCCGATATTAGGACGTCCTGTCCGTCAAGGTATTCAAGGGCAGCACTGCTCCCGTAGCGCCCGCTGAAATAAATACTCTTAACCCAGCACTAGACAACATTAGTAAAACTTATACTTTTGTATTATTTAAAAAGGGAACGCACTATTGACAAAGTGCGTTCCCTTCTTTTTATCTTTGTTTTTCTTAACCAATTTCGTTTGACAGCTTTTCATTCATCTCGGTTCGGTTCTACCAATTCCCGATCCGATTTAAGAATTCGTTGACTTTGTTAACGGTATATCCGCTGCCACCACGGCCTTCCACGTTTTCGATCATCATGGCAACTAACAGGTCTTTGTTTTCATAATCAAGAGCAACATACCATCCTAATTGTTCCCCGTCAGTGACTTCCCGACTTTCTTTTAATTCCGCCGTCCCTGTTTTTCCCGCCATGGAGCGATTGTGGTTTGCTTCTGGACGGTAAGCTGTGCCGTCGGAATCCTCTACGACAGAGATTAATGTGTTTAAAACCGTTTCTGCTGTTTCACTAGAAATCACATTCTCTTTCCACATGCCAGGTTGTTCGGAAGTAAACAGCAGTGGGTTAACAATACTTCCTTCGTTGACAAACATCGTATAGAGGGTCGCCAAGTGCACTGGATTCATTTGTACTTCCCCTTGCCCGTAACCTGTATCCGCGAGCAGAATATCGGAATTTAGCCCATCATTGGCAATGCTTGAAGTATAAAGGGGATACCCAAATGGGAGCGATTCCCCGAAACCAAATAATTCGGCCCACTCTTCCATAGCACTGTCACCAATGTTTAACGCCTGTCTTGCAAAATAGATATTATCGGAAAACTTCATCGCCGTCTCCAAGTTCACATCAGAGACATTTTCATTTACACGGGTAATTTCATAACTACCCCAGCTGCTGTCGGGCTGCCATTGTTTTCCGTCGATCGATAAAACTTCCTCCGGATCTAGTGTTCCCTCCTCGATTCCCATGGCAGCTGTAATCGGCTTGAACACAGATCCTGGTGAATACCTATTCTGGAATCGACGATCGAAAAGGACATCCGTGTTATCCATGCCTTCTGCTCTCGGATCCCTCAATCCAAGGTATCTCAAGTTGGAATCAAATGCCGGTTCACTTACGAGAGCTAAAACTTCCCCGGTCGTGGGATTCATCACAACAGCTGTTCCCGCATCCTCGCCCATTGTGGAAATAAGTGTCCTCTGCATTTCCACATCGATCGTTAACGTTATATTCTCTCCATCCACTGGGGCAGAACTCTTGAGAACATGTTTCACATTTCCTTCATCATCGGTGATCGAAATGGTGACTCCTCTCTCGCCACGGAGACGTTCTTCCAGTTCCAGTTCCAACCCACGTTTTCCAATTATCGAGTGAGCATTATACCCTTCTCCAGGCCGCTCTTCTAACTCATCTGCCGTAATCGCCCCAACATAACCGATTAAGTGACCAGATACATCTCCAAATGGATACTCCCTTCCTTCCACCCGGTCCAAGAGAACACCTTGGATATCAAGGAGTTGATCTCTTCTTAGATCATTTAAGGCAATTCGCTGAATATCTGCAAACCAATCGGGATTGTCTGGATAGCGGCCCGCAAGCCGTCGAACTTCTTCCACATCTAAATTTAATAACTCTGCATATGCTGCTGTTGCTCCATCAAAGTCTTCCGTCCTATCGGGAACGAAACCAGTATTGTAGACTTCCCCATTAACCGCCAGTTTCTTACCGTTTCGGTCGAAGATTTCCCCACGATTTGGATATTCTGAGCTGATGTCCAGCTTATCCTCATTCGTTTCAAGACCCATAAACAAGTGGGAAGGATGCCACGCCACTTTCCATTCTTCCACCTCATCGTCCCCGTCGATCTTTATTTCTTTAACAAGTACCACTTCGCTCGAGTATTGGATATCTCCGGCTATGGAGTCCATCTGAACCTCCACTGGATAAACGAGTTCCTCCACTTCGTCCAAATCCACTTCTTCTTCCTCAAAGTCACGGGATTCAAATTCCACTTGAATGGTTTGCACCCCTAAATCCTCATGCACCTTTTCCATTCTTTCTTGTAGAACATAATCCAATCCTTCCAACTCTGCCTGCGACTCCTCATCCAAATCAGCTATCATCGCATCGTAGTTTTGCCCTTCCCACGCCTCCACGTAAGAGACAAGAGAATCTTCCGGATTAACCTGCTCCTCGTCCGAACATCCGATGACAAGACCCGTTAAGATAGCGAAAAATAACATGCTACGTATCCTATTCATTCATATACCCCTCCTATTTGAAAAAACCAGTGTGCTTTTTTAACTTTTTTGCATTTTTCCGACTCGTTTTTTGACTCGTTTTCTTTCTCTACGATTCTTCACATCCCTTAGAAAAAACGATGAAAAATTCCCTACTATTATTTTATACAACACTTCTTCGTTTTGTAAATTTTTGAGAAGAATAAGAGCGCTTTTTCACTTGGACTAATTATTCTGATTGATAGAATATTAGAAAGACCGGCACTTTGGGCAAAGGATATTAGGATTCCTTCAAAAAGCCAATGATTTCATCACTTACAGGCCCTGTTTATGAACTGATAATTTTTCCAACTGGGGAATGTTTTTCCTGTATTATTTCTTCTACGTAACAGAAGCGTTAACGTTTCTTGTCTTTCTACCAAATCGTATTGTCCAAAGTAGATTACTAGTCTACACTTCTATTAGAGCAAACAGACATCACGATTTAAAGGAGAGGAAATCATCATGAAGAAATACGTCTTAACATTGGCATTAGCTGGCGCTTTATTTGTTTTACCAGACAATGCAGACGCAGCATTAGGGGATCAGACATTACGAGAAGGTATGAGACATGGAGATGTTGTTGAGCTTCAAGAAGCCTTAAGACAACGGGGATATTTCACTTTCCACACCTCTACAGGATTTTTTGGCACGATCACAACGGATTCCGTTCGTCGTTTCCAACGGGATGCCGGTATTACAGTGGACGGTATCTTTGGCCCACAATCTTTCCGAGCATTAACAGGATCTAATTCATCAACTTCCACTTCATCAAACAGTTCTGTGCAGCAAACAAGTGCAACTAGTCAGTTTTCACGCACTTTAAGAGAAGGAATGCGCGGAGACGATGTGGTGGCATTACAAGAAGCATTAAGACAACGGGGTCATTTTACACACCATACATCCACTGGATTTTTCGGAACGATCACAAGAGATGCCGTGAGAAGTTTCCAACGAAGTGCAGGAATCACGGTTGACGGAATTGCTGGACCGCAAACGTTCCGTGCTTTAAATAACACAACTGCAAGTTCAGGTTCATCAAACGTTTCAGCAGGTCATGTCAGTAACCCTACAAACTCGGCTTCAAGTACATTGAATGCCGTTATAAATACAGGGAAAAGTTTAATTGGAACTCCTTACGTATGGGCTGGTAGTACTCCAGCAGGATTCGACTGCAGCGGATTCCTTCAATATGTATTTGCACAACATGGAATCAGCATTCCAAGAACCGTTGCAACGATCCACAGTGCAACAACTCGAGTTTCTACACCTCAAGTGGGAGATCTAGTTTTCTTTGAAACGTATGCACCTGGTCCATCACACGCTGGAATTTACCTTGGAAATGGAGAGTTCCTTCACGCTGGATCTTCAACTGGTGTAACGATTACGAAGATGAGTAATTCATACTGGAGCCAACGTTACCTTGGTGCAGGACGAATTAATCAGTAAGAAAGTAACTTACCCATTGAAATAATATCACACATAGAAGGTTGATCCAAAGGGTGTAGTGGAGTGTTAGGCATTTTAGCTAGTAACCTCACTCTCCCCCGAGGATCCCTTCTTTTTTATTGTTTTATCGTGAACGGAGTATAGGTACTGTTAGCTTTTCATCAAAAGTTTCTAGTACTTTTCCAGTTCCTTGTTGATTTTCTTAAGAAGGGCTTCGATCTCCACTAATTCGGGATTGTGTTTTTCAAGGTATTCTTCCAACTCCCGCTCATACTGGTAAACTTCGGTTTGAAGTTTTTCAGCGATTTGGAACTGTTCCTCTTTTTTTATGGATGACACTATCTTGAATCGGTTTCTGTACTTTTCCAACATTCTCTCAATGTTTTCTTTCCGGTCTAAGATCTCTTGTTTTTTGGTTTCTAATTCTTCTTTCCAAATTTGCAGATCATCGTACATTCCATCACCTTCCCCTTTCCTTTTTCCTCCACTCTATCTTCTCATGACCACAAGATTTTATCAAAAGAAGAGAAGGGAAGAGATTTGAGATGCAGCCATATAAGGATGAGAAAATTGGGAAATTTATCCTTATGTATGCTTCTTTTTTCACATTCATCTTTTCCCAAGTACAGGACATTGGTTTTCTTTGTTGAATGTTCAAAGAAAAGACATATTTTTTCCGTTCGTTTATGGTATTATTTTTCCGAAGAGATGTCGAAAGATTTTTTTGTTTGTCGAAAAATAGTTATGGTGTAGTGAGGTGAATCCAATGCCAATTAGTCTTTTTACACAGAAAAGAATCGAACAACGTTCTCATGTCATTTGTCCTTCCTGTAACGAAAAAACGAGTTACACCGAATGGAATCAGATCGCTAAAGATGTTTACGGGA
This sequence comes from Evansella tamaricis, assembly GCF_019042215.1. Classification (GTDB taxonomy): domain Bacteria; phylum Bacillota; class Bacilli; order Bacillales; family Salisediminibacteriaceae; genus Evansella; species Evansella tamaricis. The sequence goes on from NZ_JAHQCS010000150.1 coordinate 8,683, forward strand.
AAAACAGCCCGGACATTCGGGCAGCATCCTTAAATCCAAAGGTTTCTTTTCCATTCCAATGCCCTAATTGTCATATGGGTTATTCCGCTCACTTACTTCAATTCACAGACAAATAATATCCTAAAAACGCATGATATAGAATGCTCCCACGGTATGACAACGTCACCACCAATGGCCGAGCCATTCGTATACCATGCGTTTTTTTTCAAGCAACGTCACTCTATTTTTCCCGAATGTAAAGCATTAGTCTTCCAGCACTTCATTCCTAAACAATTTACTGATACTCTTGCTCCACAATTCATGCCCCGCTTGTGTTGGCACGTTGTGTTCCTCATGAACATACTCCCGCAGTTCCTCATCCTCCACCCCAGGCCATTCCTGCCAGTGATCGATATAGTTAAGTCCTGCCTGGACAGAATACTCCTTCAGATCTTCCACTTGAAGTGGGTAGAATTGCGTATTAAATACCGGCGGTGAAGGCTGAATATAAACGATCAGATCCTCCCTCTCCCTCAGGAAAGCCCCCATGATCATCTCCATACTTTCGATCGTATGGATAATATCCACTCCGGAATTACTGTTCCAGACGAACGGTTCAAACAAGATGATATCCAAATCCCCGTAGGTGGCAACCGCATCTAGGTGTAATCCTTCTTGTACTACTTCTATGCTCGTTGCACCGCCAAGGGAGACTGTTTCCACTTGAAACAGTTCCCGGCCATAATCTGCATTTAAGCGTTCCTCCAGCAGTACCGGCCAGGGCGTGATCCCTTCGTTTACCGAATCCACCAGTGCCCGGGACCCGAACGCAAGAATCTTGATTTTCTCCCCTTCTTCCAACTCCTCGGAAAAATAAAGTGGTTGGATTTGGTCCACAATAGCTGTTTCCAGACCCTCGGTAAGCTCCAGAAACCGTTGCTGTTCCTGTTGACGCTTTTCCTCTTCCGCTGCAGCCCGCTGCTGTATCTCGTTCTCCACAAATTCCCGGTGCTGAATTTGGGCTGTTTCCGCAATAGCTGTCAGTTTTCCCTCGTAATAAAACCTTCCGAAAAACACCGACCCAATAGAAACTATAAGTAATATGATGACTCCCCATTTTTGCATAACCGTTCCCTCTCACCTATCTTTACACTCATTTTTGGTCATTTTTGAACTACTCACCACTTAACACCCTTTCGGGTTGTTAGAAGTGGGAGATTCTTGGGAATAGAGCGTACTTGTTAGCGTATTTCTTTGCCAACAGAGGTTTCTCTTATTGACCAAGCTATCCCCGTAGATTCCTACGGTTCTATTTTTTTGTTTAAGCCAAAACTAAGGTTCTTAAACCTTCGGCTAGGATATTTTTGCTGGCATTTATATCTCTATCGTGATGTTCGTTGCAAACAGGACAAGTCCAATCCCTTATTTCAAGAGATTTCTTGCCATCTTGATGTCCACAATCGGAACATATTTGACTAGACGGAAACCATCTGCTTATTTTCACGATTGTTTTACCATACCATTTCGCTTTGTATT